>JAGGRR010000101.1 GCA_021159465.1 Methanophagales archaeon | reverse complement strand
AAGCAGGGGTGAAACTGAGCATAAGTAGTTTTTACGAACGATTCACACCGAAGATAGTTGGGTTGATTTCCTTCAGAGGTGCGTGCTCCATACGATTGAGTTTCAAGCACAGCAACCCGGTCGTGTTTTGGGCGATAGCGATAAATACCTCGGTTGGACCCTGGCTCAAGGGCTGCATCCTGCTCCTCGAGCCCGAATACTTCAAGTACCTCTTCTTCGATAGAATCGTTCGCTATGGCGGCTATTTCGTTAGCAGGCTGAAGGGAAATGCCGACTCACTGATCGTTTGCATGTATCTGCTCAATAAAAGGTGGATATTAAAGATGATCACGAGAAATGAGCTGTGCAAATCTTGTCATGGCACGCTTTCCTGATAATGTATCCCTGATATAATCAAAGAAACTGAAACCGACCATCTGCTTCTTACAGGTATCGAGTATAGACATCATGTTTTCCCATGCGGCTTTTCCGGCTTCGCTTCTCGTTCCGTAACTAATACTAATTTTGCGTTTTACCACGTGTTCACGGAGGGCTAACTCCGCGGGATTGTTATGGAGCGGTATCTCAGAGAACCTCAGCACGAGTAGAAGTTCCTCCTGCGGAAATGATGATCCCCGCTTCTTCCAATATCTTCTTTATTTTGTTCTCGGTAACCCTGCAAGCGTAAGCGTAATAGAGGTAAACAACGAGCTCATGTATGTGCTGTCTTGTGATTCTATGATATTGAGAAGTTAGATTATGAGGGCTTTTACTGCTTCCCTATTATCTCTCTTTGGGTATCAATTTTTGCTCTTGAGAACCACTTGATATTGAGCAACTACGTTATTTCTCTGGTCATGTCTAACAACTCTGACAACTTGCCCGTTTTTTATACAGGCTTTGAGTAGCAATACTTCGGGCAAAAACCATTCCAGAGAGATCGTGAGGGAATATGGGCGGTCATTGCAGGAGAAGTGGAGCAAAGACAGGATACGGGTCTGGGACAGTGCGGTGTATTCGGAGAAGAATCTGGGGGGGATTTCCGAGAGCTACAAGTGGATAACGAGGGTATCAGAAACGTTATCCGAAGCGAAAGAAGTGCTGAAAAACGCGGACACGGAAAAGATGAGAATCACCACTCTCGATGGTTACCGCCTCTTCAGCATCGAGGTGGAATACGGCGGCGTGAAGCAGCGCTGGGTAGTGGTATTCTCGAAGTAAGCGTTTATGAGAGAGCCGAAAACGCTGGAGAATAAGATAAAGGAGGAATAAGGAGGAATAAAATGCACATACGAACATGAAATGCAAGGTGAATCTTATTTGACAGGTCCATAGCTTTTCAAAAAATCAAAGAATAGTATCTTTAAAATATTTAAATGCAGAATATAGGTTCTTCGGTTTATTCAGTTTTCAATTCAAACAAAAACAAACCTGTTGTGTTGAAATATACAAAGGATTTGGGATATTTAGCAACATATTAAACCAATGACTCATAGACCCGCATCACCTGCTGTGCTATCAACCTCCAATCGAACTTCGTCTCAACGAGCTTCCTGCCCGCTTCACCCATGCGCATCACACGCCTATCATCTGAGATTATTCTCACAATGCAATCACTCAGACCATCCACATCTCCCGGCGTGAACAGAAGTCCATTGCCGCCTGTTATATTCTCACGTACGCCCGGTATATCCGATGCTATCACCGGCGTTCTACACGCCATCGCCTCAAGCAGAACGATCCCAAAATTCTCAAGCCTGGTAAAAGAAGGAAGCACAAATACAGAAGCTTCTAAATAGCTCTTAACGAGCTCTTTGAAACTCAAAAACCCACGAAACTCGACTTTTTGCGTCAGCTCGTAACTTCTCACAAGCTTCTCCAAGCTCGCTCGATCCTCTCCTCTACCTACTATTACCAGCTTCGCTTCCGGAACCTCCTTCAATACCCCCGGCATTGCTCTTATCAAATACTCTATACCCTTGGGATAGACGAGCCTACCAACGAATAGGATATTCTTATTACGCTTTATGCTCGCCTTTACCTCCTCTATCACGGCATCGAACTTCCTTATATCTATCCCATTGGGTATGACCTCGCATTTACTGCTGAATTTACTGAGAACTGGTGAGGTCTCGGCATAGCTCCTGCCTGTAACTATTATAGCATCACAGGCATCAAGCAGTTGTAGCGCATAATGCCTGTTGTAAACCTGCTCTACGAATTTAGCCATCACAGCAGGTATCTTCAAACTCCCAACCCTCTCCGGTACTTCCAGATCGAAGTGATACGTTATGACATGAGGATGCTTCTTCTCTTTTTTGAACGCCTGTGAGAAGAAAGGAGGCGGACAATGCGAGTGGAATACATCTGCTTCTATATCTCTTATTCGTGATAGCCCAAAGATGAAGGGTACATAGCCGGGAAAGAGCTCTATTGCCCTGAACCTCGTAATTGTGATCATACTCGTACCTGTACTTGTACCTGTACTTGTACCCGTACTGAGACTGAGGTCATCTCTGATCGGTGGTATGTCCGCAGTTAGAATTTTCAGCTCGTTTCCCGCTTCGCTCAGCGCATTTGCCAGCTCTTTAACGTGGTTCTCCACGCCACCGACATGCGGGGGGTAATAGCATGAAGCCTGAACTATCCTCATCCATCCTCATCTCTTATCTTATCCTATCTCAACGATAGGTCTGCCTTGTATAGTTTATCCTTGCATGCGTTCCTCTCTTCGCCGCCATCACGTTCATCGCCCATATATACAGCGCGCGTATAAATCCATACTTCTCCATTCGTCTCATTGAGAAACGGACAGAAAGCATAGGGTCATACCGTATAACACCCTCATGTCTGAGCCTGCGTGCAATCTCATAATCATCTCCTGCTGACATATCGGAATACCCGCCTATCTTCTGAAATACATCCTTCCTTATCGCTGTATTGGACCCGAGAGTGGCATGGAATATCCCTGAGATCGCTGCGAAATGAACGAGTTTGTTGAATGCACCTATCAGGACTTTGTACTTAAATCGCGATTCAATAGGGATAATAGGACCATAAACTGCAACCACACTCTCAGCTTGAAAATCATTCCAGATTCGTTCAAGCCAGTTACACGGTAGTATTATATCTGCATCAGTCATTGCCACTATCTCACCACTTGATACTTCCACACCGTCATTCCTCGCACCACCTACACCTTTACTATGTTGTATGATTACATTATCGGCGTATTCTCTCGCTATGTCCACTGTCTTATCTTCGCTACCACCATCTACTACCACAATCTCATAATCTCTCCTATCCAGTGTCTGATTCACGAGGCTATTCAAACATGACTCTATATACGATTCCTCGTTATACGCGGGTATGACAACCGAAACTTTCCTTTTATTGCCCATCTCCTATCAATACACTATCAACTCAGCCTCTGGAATAGCATCTTCGGCTTATTCAGCTTCTGTCCTTCTTCTATTGGGGACATCAACTCCTCAAGCTTCGTTTCATGTATATCTGTGTTCATACCAAGCTGATACCACACCTCTCCCATCTTCTCCGGCATCACCGGCTCCAGTAATATGCACACCGATTTCATTATCTGCAGTACATTCTTTATTATCGTTGCACATCTGCGCCTGTCGTTTTCTCCTCCTTTTATCAGGTGCCAGGGCTCCTCACGCTGGAAATAGCTGTTTCCAAAGTCCGCAAGTCCCATTGCTGCATCCACCAGCTTCTTAAATTCATAATCCTCCATTGCTCTCATCACATCGTCACGTGCAGTCACTATCGCCGCTTTTACCTCTTCCTCTATCTCCCCGCCGGGCACGGCACCGAAATTCTTATATGCGAACGTAAGAACCCGATATGCGAGATTACCGAGAATAGCTACCAGCTCGTTGTTCACACGCATGAAGAAAGAATCCCATGAGAAATCCAGCTCCTTCGTGTGGCTCGATTGCGTTACTATATAATACCTCAGCGTATCGGGATGGAACCGTTTCAGAATTTCCGTCGCCCAGACCACGTTCCCTCTGCTCTTGGAGAATGTCTTACCGTTTATCTTCACCATACCGGAGGCAATGACCGCACTGGGGAGCGAATAGCCCGCTCCTTTTAGCATCGCGGGCCAGAATATGCAGTGATGATATATTATATCGGTACCGATGAAATGTATGATTGTGGCTTCGTTATCCTTCCAATATCGTGCCCATGCATCCTCCTTCTCGCCCCTCTCTCGCAATAGCTCTTCTGTAAACGATATATACCCGATAGGGGCATCAACCCAGACATAAACGACCAGATCGTCTCTACCCGGGAATCTCACTCCCCATTCCAGATTCCTCGTGATACACCAATCTCTCAGCTCTCGCTTCACCCATTCCTTAGCATAATTCCGCGCATTCAGCGTGCCACCCAGCGTATCAAGATACGAAGACAGGAACTCAGCAAATGCAGATAACTTAAAGAAGAAATGCTCCTGCTCCCTGAAGACTGCCGCTGAGCCACAGATCTTACATCTCGGCTCTTCTATCTCGCCAGGCTCAAGGTGCTTGCCGCAACCCTGATCACATTCGTCACCACGTGCGATCACGCCACAATAAGGGCATCTACCCTCCACATATCTATCAGGCAGAAAGCGTCCACAGGTATCGCAATATGCCTGCTTCGTCTTCCTCTTATATACATAACCGCCTGCTATTAGCTTCTCCACTATCTCCACTGTCCTTTTATGGTTGCTCGGCGAATCTGTCCGTCCATAATAGTCAAAGTTCACATTCAACGCCTTGAAAATCCGCTTGAAATGCTCATGGTAGCGCTCAACCACCGCTTCTGGCGTTACACCCTCCGATTCCGCACTCAGCACTATCGGCGTTCCATGTGTGTCTGAACCACTGATGAAGATGACTTTATAGCCCATCTTACGGAGCATCCTGACATATATATCAGCGGGGACATAAGTCCTGAGATGTCCTATATGGCATTCACCGTTAACGTATGGCAATGCTGAGGTGACCAGCACCAGCTTATCCTGTGGTATCTTCATACTAATTAACTCCTTCATGTTGGAGATAAAAAAATAAAGATTAAATAATTTATTATTGCCTATTCGAAGATTCGGTAATATCTATCCCTGGTCCGTGATTCGTTGAGCATTCTGTACATATATGCCTTTACCGATTCCATCATGTCCACATTAGGTTCCTCTTGCCACACAGCGCCTGAAGTGGGGAAGATATGGTAATACTGGTTTCTGGTCCGCGATTCATTGAGCATTCTGTGCATATATGCCTTTACCGATTCCATCATACCATATCCATCATTAAATGTCCAGCCATGTGGCGTTCGCCAGCTCTGCTGTGAGTTCCATATGTTATTCCCCTTTAAATCCGGATATGTATCCCAGACTGAGAATGAAACCGCTTCGATATCGGCGACGCCAGCACCAGCAAGCATCAGTAATGAGAATCCTACCATCAATGCCCTCTTTGTCATGGCCATGCTATCACCTCCCATTATTCAATAAGATAAATCCCATTATAAAAAGCTTTTGTTATCTGACCCGAAAAAAGGCAATTTCAGGCATAGATTCTGTATCTGTGGCTCAAATCGCTCTTCCAACTTCAGTGTGAGATAGCCCGCGAGGAAACCAAATCCGACACCGAATATCACATCCAGCGGGAAATGCATACCAACATAAATTCTGCTGATGGAGACAAGAATTCCAATAGCGATAGAGAAATAACTAAATTTCCTCAGCCTTCTCCTCGAAGGTATAAGGATTGTGGCTATAATAAACCATCTACCGGCATGTCCACTTGGAAATGATGCGCCATGGGCTTTGGCTTCATATCCCCACACCTTCAGTGATACATCATTTAAAGCCTCCGATGGTCTCTCCCTGTTAACAGCAACCTTAATCAAAGTGATAAGCATCGCATGAATAGCCAGACCCATCAATATCAGCACCGCTATCTTCTTAATATTCTCCTTTTTCGCGATCAGAAGTATCACAAGTCCAAGAATAGAGATGAAGAATATCGAGCCCAGATGTGTTATCGCCACCATGAATAAATCCAGTAAGGGGTTGGAAATCGAGTTAATAACATAAAATGAGCTGATATCCCACTGAATAACCCCTGTGTACATCATACCTTTACCTTTACTCTTACTCTTACATCCTGGTCTATTTCACCACTGTCTCAAGCAGGTCACCAAAGAACGTACCAATTATGAACATAATTGTGAGGATTACCACCTCTATAAAGGTTCTTATTGCAGTCCCCACAGATAGCACCAGCCCACCCATCAGCAGACCGAAGAACCCGAGTATCAATCCGAGAATTATGCCATACACAAAACCTCTCTTTAGCAGTTCCCACCGCTTCTCCTTGCCCGGCTTCACGTACCCATATACCAGACCGATAATAAATGCGAGTATCTCAAGTATCGGTATCATACTTTACCTCTACTTTCTATCTGTTTCTGAGAAAGAGCATCCGCCACACTGAAGATATCCTTATCTCCCCTGCCTGAGAGGTTCACCACGATTAAATCCCACTCCTTTGCATGCTCTATTGCGTAATGAACAGCGTGGGCGGATTCCAGAGCGGGAATTATACCCTCCTTTCTGGATAAGGTCTCAAAAGCTCTTAGGGTCTCCTCATCGGTGGCAGAATCCATTCTCACCCGCCCTGAGTCTACGAGATATGCCAGTTCAGGTCCCACACCCGGATAGTCCAGTCCGGGAGCGAAACTATAAGATTGCTTTATTTGCCCATATTCGTCCTGTAACAGTTTCGAATACATCCCATGCAGAACGCCTTCCGTACCTGCGCATAGTGAAGCGCCATGCTCTCCGGTCGCCAGACCTTTACCACCGGCTTCTACACCTATAAGCTCTACTGCATCGTCATCTATGAAGTCTGAAAATATACCAAGTGCATTGCTACCACCACCAACACACGCTATGATGGCATCGGGCAACCTTCCCTCGGCTGCTAATATCTGCTCCCGCGTCTCCCTACCGATGACACGCTGAAATTCACGTACTATCAATGGATATGGATGTGGTCCCACAACACTGCCTATCAGATAATAGGTATTCTCTACATTGGCGACCCAATCGCGCATCGCCTCATTTATCGCATCCTTCAATGTCCTGGAGCCGCTATCAACCGGGTTCACGCGTGCACCCAGAAGTTCCATCCTGAACACATTCAGCTTCTGCCGCTCTATATCCTCTGTACCCATGTATACTTCACATTGCAATCCGAGGACTGCTGCAGCCATCGCAGTTGCTACTCCATGCTGACCTGCTCCAGTCTCTGCTATTATCCGATTCTTTCCCATATGCTTTGCCAGCAAGCACTGTCCCAAGGTATTATTCAGTTTATGTGCGCCACCATGTACCAGATCCTCACGCTTAAGGTATATCCTCGCGCCGCTACACAACTCAGAGAGGTTATTTGCAAGATAAAGTGGTGTTGGGCGACCAGCGAAGTCCTTCAAGAGCGAGTTCAGTTCGCTATTGAACTTCTCATCCTGATGAAACGTATAAAACGCATCTTCAAGCTCTTCCAGTGCTCTCATCAACACCTCAGGCGCAAACCTGCCCCCGTATTTACCGTACTTGCCATATTCATCGGGTAACATTTTAAATCATCAATAGAATACTACAATAAAAATTATACCCGGTGATGAATGATGAAGAAGCGAATGCCTTTTATTGCTTTTGAGGGATTGGACGGCTCAGGTCTGACAACACAGGCATCAAGGCTGCGGGAATGGCTAAACAATAAAGGTTACGAGGTATATTTAACAAAAGAGCCGACAGATGGCTTGATTGGGTCTTTGATACGTGGTGTACTGAGGAAGGAATTGGTTATTGACGCCGAGACGCTCGCACTTCTATTTGCAGCCGATAGAATGCACCATACTAAGAATATAATAAAACTCCTGGATGAGGGTGTTATTGTGATCACCGATAGATATCGCCTCTCTTCTTATGCATTCCAGTCAATAGAGGTTGACCTGGACTGGCTAAAGAAGATAAACGAGAAGACTCTAACGCCCGATTTAACCTTTATCATTGATACCCCGCCACTTATCTGCATAAGGCGGATTCAGAAGCAGCGATTCCATGTGGAGCTCTACGAAGAGCTGGAGAAACTGGAGAAGATACACGCGATTTATCACAAATTGGCTGAAGAAGAGAGTAATATCTTCTTAATAGATGGCAACAGACCGGTGGAAGCCGTTAGCAGTGATATCTTCGATAGGATTAAAGAATCTGCGCTATTAGAAGGTCTGGAGTAAGTGAATGTGAGAGAAGAGATATAATTCAAGTATTCTTTATTTACAGGTATTTTAATTGTGAGTATTAGTGCATTAATTAGTATGTGTGAATCGAGAGTATTGATAGAGCGAAGCGGTAAGCATGAATTACTGATGGAGGATGTAGTGCGAGTGGAGGTTGATGGCGAGGATATAAAGCTAATGGGAGTATTGGGTGAGACACGCCATGTGAAAGGCAGTATAAAAGAGATAAATCTACTGAAGAATACGATATTGATAATATAAAATAGCATGGATGATGCGATACGTAGCGTAGATACGTATATAAGCAATGAGCAGGGGGTTATTCACAGTAGATCATACCGTTGTTCAGTACGGGAACCACTTCATACATGTCTATCTGTGAAATGAATTCCACATCCTTCCTATAGCCGATTCCCAATAGATACCGCGCGGTTCTACAACCGAGGATACATCGCCTTATATACCCTTCGTCCAGCTCCAGTCCATCATTCAGACCGTTATAGAGTGCCATTGCTACTGCGATATCTTCTGTCACACCAAATCTACTCCCCACTACCACCAGATTCGCATCCGCTTCATCCTCTTCCAGTCTCTGCATAATCGCACTTAAATTCAGGCTTGAGCCAATATACGCCGATTCGATTCCGCTTTTGTACAATGAAGTTGTGAAGTTTGTGGTTTTTAGGGCTATTCTATCAATCTCGTGATGCTTGAGATACTCGATCAACTCAGTTGGTGAATTTCCGATGTCGAAATCGGGCAACTTCACACCCCTGTACTCACCTGCGAGGAGGTAGCCAGCATCCCTCAAATCTGAAGGCTCCTCGTTATCCACCGGCTTCACCTCCTCCACACCATTTGCCAGTGCGGTCACAATTGTACTGGATGCCCTTAATACATCTATAACTACGACTCTCCCTCCTCTTATTTTGGTGGTACAGGCATCCGCGATTGTTATACTATAATTTGCCAAGTGTATCACCCCTCAATCCACGTCTCAATGTCTCTAAGGGGATCACGTCCTCTGGCTTTATATTGCCGAGGTTCACCATGGGCGTGAGATTGAGTATCAGGTGTACCTGCTGGCTCTTCTTCGGTGCCTCGAAGATGATATTCTCTACCCCTATCGCTTCTGCCAATCTCTTCACCATCGCCTCCTTTACCCTGCCTGTTCTATCATATACCCCTATTCCTTTACCTGATTCCCTCGCTTCCATTATCACCCTTGTGGCGCCTGCTTCCAGATCGCTCCTCGCTTCTCTTATCCGATAATCAATGCTCAACATGGCATCTTCCTCCGGGCTCTTCTTACCCACCTCGGAGTATATCACAAAGCCCATATCTCTACCCTTTCTTATTACTTCGCTCCTATCCTCCCTGCTCAGCTGTATCGAACCATCAGAGACCTCAATGGCTGTTAGACCAATCTCGCGGGCATACAGAAAGAACTCAGATACCTTGTTCTGTATGTAAGCGAGCTCGAAGAGAGTCCCACCGTTGCTCACCTGGATGTTGTTATCTCTGTAAAGCTCTATCTTCCTTCTTATTACCTTCTCCGAACACAGTCTATGCGTGCCCCAGCCGAGCTTGATTATATCTATATACTCAGAGGCATACTCCATCAAATCTTCCGCAGCATGAAAGCCCATGCCCCTATCCAGCACCATTGTAAGCCCTGTCTTCCTCGGCTTACTTTCTCGCTGGATAATCCCGATCATCTCAAATGCCTTCATCACTACTTCACCTTCTCCCCTGCGGTAAGCGTGAATTCACCCTCCATAATCTTATTCTTCAATTTCTCTGCAAGCTTATTCGCTCTTGCCCTGTTCGACTGTCGCAATGTTATGGGTACCTCAGTCTCGGTCTTGGTCTCAGTCTCACTCTCACCGATCTTGATATGCCCCAGATTGCCTCTGAATGCACCCTCAGGGCATAAAGATATGCATGCACCGCAGTTGAAGCATCTGAGCGAATCAAATCCTGTTGCTCTGGAGAAAGCCCTTGTAGGGCAGTATTTCTCAACATCGCATACATCACAGTTAACACACCTCGCCGCATCGAACTCTATCTCCCGATCTGTATTCTGCCATACCACACTATAGTTACTCACCCAGCGAGGGATCCTGTTATGGATATCAGCAATAGGCAGCTTCACATCTTCATCCACAATCCTGAGGCTCGAAAATACCGATTCGTTAATCACAGGGATAGGAACTGCGATGGAAGTGATGCATTCCGGACCTTTTGAAGTGATGAATCCACCCATAAATTCGCCTTCCATCGCTTTCATCTCGGCGATAACCGATAGATTTGGCTTATCCATGCTACTCCTTGTACCCTCCCCTATTACATATCCCGGGGCACCGTTCACCATTATCCGCGTACCAATACCGATGGTCATCATCATGGGATCGTTCTCCAGCGGATTGATCTCACCACTGCCGGTGACCGAGATCTCCTTATAAGGACCATGTAATCCCCGAACCGAGAAGATGCTGCAAACCTCTCCCTCACAGGGGTTGATAAAAGCCATATAATTCCTGAACGCACTGCGGGTGGTAATCATCCTGGCGAAATGGATATCATCGCTACTCACTCTCCTCTCAATCATTCTACCTTCACTGGTCCTCACCTTCGCTTCTATCTCCTTGCCTTCCACTATCTCGCGAAACAGATGCCCGCCTCCATACTCATGGTTTGCACGGGCTGTTCCATAAACGAATACATCCACAATACCCAATCTTTCATTTGGGCACGGACCAGGGAAAGCAGGAACACCATTTAACCATACCTTATCCGCACGCTCGAATTCACCTCTATCTGCTATGGTAAAAGACAGAATGGCTGCCGTTCCGGACATTACAGCACATGTCGCACAGGTGACCACATCAACGTCATCAGGTGTAACGTGCTCTTTAGCTCTAATAATATCTTTGAACTCCTCTGCGGTGAGCACAACCGCTTCTCCCTTCTTTATCTTCGCATTTATCCCCTCTATTGTTCTTATCCTGCCCATTCCTTATGTTATGCAAACCCTATCTTCTCTAATACAGGTGTAAACGGGATAGAATGTGTTTGCATACCTGCAACCGAATACGGATCGGCGCCCATTGCAATGGCGATGAACTGAGCATAATTTAACACAGGCAGCTGGATATCCATGCCTATCTCTCGCTCAATGAGTTCCTGATTCCTGTCCAAGGTCATTTGACAACCAGGACAGGCGACCACAAGCACCTCAGCACCTGCCTCTTTCGCGGATAGGAGCTTTCTTTGCGCGATTTCTCTCGTAAGGGCTCTCCGTTCTTGTTCTATCGTATGACCAAAACCCATTCCACAGCATAAACTCTTTTCCGCATACTCCACAGGCTCTGCTCCGGTAACCGAAACAAGTTCATCCAATAAATTCGGTATCGCTAATTTTTTGAACACCTTTGTATAATGGCAGCCATTGTGCGTAGCAACTCTTAGATTGTCAAGGCTGTGGCTGTGGTTGTAGCTGTGCTTTATTCTCTCTTTTATTCTGTCTCTCTGTGCCCATAGTATTTCAGAAACGTGGGCTATATTGACCTCACCCTTGTATTTCCTGTTCACTGTGCTCAATATTTCTTCATTTACCCGCTGCCCCATTCCACTCTTCAAAATCTCTGCAGACTCCATAAGCACGCTGTAAGTTGTTTGGCATACCGGCGCCACATTTGAGTAGCCTGCTTCTTCTGCCAGTGCGAAATTCCTCGCATTTAACGCAAGCAGTGTAGAAAATGGTATTTTATCGCCGTAATACGCAAAGCCTCCACAGGTTGAATGCCCGGGATCGTCAATATAGTCAATATCAAGTGCATCAAACAGATACTTTATACTCGTGGTAATTCCGGGATAATGGGTATCTGCGATACAGCTATGGAAGAGGTATATTCTGCTCTCAGGGATTATCTTTTTCATCTCCACCCTCTGCTCTCCTCTTATCCTTTCATCCACAGCTGTTTTCGATTCCAGGATTGTCCTTATCTCATCGAGTGATTTTCGGGGTATTTCGCGATGAAGACCTTCAAGTCCAAGTTCCGACCTGAACTTCCACATATCACTGTGTATCCTCTCCCATGAGTATCCCCATTCGGGGAACTTATTGGGGGAGTGTACATCTGGTGTCACAGATAGACCCTTCTCAAAGATTGTATCCCTGTATATGTTCTTGTTCTCGTTTTCGTAACGATTCACGCTCTTCTCCTTCAGTACCTTAACGATCCCGGCAACACTGATACCACTTCTACAGATGTATTCACATGTATGACAGGAGAAGCACTTCTGTAATGGATAATTTGCAGTATCCTTTCCACTGATGAGGTATTCAACCAATTTCCTCGGATTGTATAGTTTATCCACGGCTGATGCGGTACATACCGAGGTACAAGCTCCACACTGGAAGCAGGAATATACCGCATCCAGCATTTTGGTGTACATTAGATATAATTAGAACAGCTCATTATTTAAGTTTTTCTATTTTTGCACATTTGATTGCCTTATTGTATATTCCATTCCAACCTCTGTAATTGTGCTTTCACACGCTCCCTCGCCTCCTCAACCGAGAAAGAGAACCCGGCTACGATTTCACCTCCTATAATCATCGGCTCCAGTAACGGCTCCATATCACCACTTGGCGCTTCTTCGCCTGCCAGCGTTATCACGTCTTTACCCACTCCTATTGTACCTCTACTCCTGTACACCTGCTTCTTACCACCTCGCTTGCCTCGCTTTGCTGAGGGTTTTCCCTCGCGCTCCACTATATCAAGTGCGAAATCTATACAGCGAGCATTTGCAACGCTCGTTCCCGCACCAAACCCTGCTACGAGATCCCTCAGTGCGAGCACTTCCGCTTCATCTATCCCCCCGCTCACAAATATACCCACGTTCTTATAGCCCCGGATGTCAAGTTCCCACCTCACCTCTTCTATGATTCGCCGAAAGTCCCCCCGCCTCGTCGAGGGTGTATCCAGCCTCACTGCATACAGAGAATCACCAAGTGCCTCTGCTGCTGCTATTGACTCCTTCTTCTCATCACAATACGTGTCACAGAGGCATATTCGTGGTACATCCGGTGCAATGACCTCATCAAACGCCTTCCATGCCTCCTCCTGTCCGCCCTCACCGAAGCATATAATCAGTGAATGTGGCATCGTACCCGTTGCATTTATCCCTATCCGTTCTGCACCGGCAACACAACTCACACCGTCCATACCGCCCAGATATGCACATCGCTCTATCATCGCTGCTATCACCGGATGCTGCCTCCTTGTACCGAAGGAGATCACAGGTACATCGCCTGCGAGGCGTTTTATCCGCGCTGCCTTCGTCGCTATCCCTGACTCATGACAGAGGAAACCAAGAAGAGGTGTCTCATAGCGTGCAAACTCCAGATAAGGACCTTCAATCTGCAAAACGGGCTCGTAAGGGAAGAAGATCGTGCCTTCCGGCATCGCATATACATCCACTCCTTTACCTTCCAGTAAATGCGCTACATCTTCCAAACCCGCCAGTACCGCCCAACCCTCTTTCGTGGCGGTGACCTCAGCAACAACCTTCGGATTCACGCCCTTTGATCTCAACACCTCCTCAGTCCTGAGGAAATATACGTCCGTTGTCTTACCTTCCAGAATCTCCTCTTCGGGGACTATACCAAATTTCATCTCTACATCCCGTCTCATTGATGTATCTGTACACCTTTCACACTCTCTATCTGCCCTATCTCATCTATTACCCAGCCTGGTATCTTTTTATCTGTGATAATTGTAAGTTTTGGGTCATCCACCAAATAAGGGTCATCGCTGACCGCTTGTCGTATAGATATACCTTGCTTCGCCATTACCGTGGCGACCGCTCCGAGTATCCCCTTCTCCCTCGCATCCCTTGGATGAATGATGATAACACTGAGTCCGAGTAGCGGTGCGACATCAGCAAGGAAAGCGATGGAACGCATATTCGCGAATATATTCTGCAGATCCGAATCATTCTGTATCCTCCTTACCGTCATGTCCACTACCCTTCTGTCCACCCCAACCTTCTTCGCTATCTGCGTTCGTGGTATCTCGATACCGCCTGATGTTATCCTCCCCGCTGGTGTTACCTGAAAACCCATCTTAAGTAACAATTCCACGACCTTCCTCTGCGATGGCAGACCACTGAATTTTTCCACCACCTCTTTCCACATGTTTACCGGTAGCCCTTTCTAAGCAGCTCCTCTGTCACCTCTCCCAGTTTCTTCACTGCATCTCCTACTTTGTCCTTCACCTCTTCCTCCACCGAGTGCATACTTATGCGTAAAGATCGTTCTTGCTCTTTCAGTTCAACCTCAAACTTCCTTAGTCGCTCGTTAAGGCTTAAGAGCATTGCTGCTATCATTCCTATCAGTAATACAGTTGACAGGACAATCACAGGGTCTCTTGGGCTGTAGTTATAGATCAGCTTATAGACCAGTACGAAACCAGATGACACCATTATTAACGAGAATACCATATCTCGTACTTGCATATCACAACACCCCACGAATAATAAACTAACCGTCACAGTATTTAAATATAATGGAAGATAAGCGATGCGGGAGAGGGATAGTTATCCTTGCGGGAGGGAAAAGTCGGAGATTCCAATCTTATTCTTATGATAAATGCCTCTCCTCTTTGAACGACCTGCCTCTATTACAGCATACCGTTGATAGGATAGCAGAGGTAGCGGCAGATGAGGTGATTGTAGCTGCGAGGGACAGGAAGCAGGGTGAAGCGATAAGGAATAGAACAACCGGTAATTTTAGTATTGTATTTGACTATTTAAATGACTTTGGACCACTTTCTGGCATCCTTGCCGCTTTAGAACGCACTTCCTGTTACCAGTGCCTCATTATCGGTTGCGATATGCCCTTTATAAATCCAGAGGTTGTGGAATTACTGTTTGACATAATCGCATCCTCAGGGTATGATGCGGTGGTGCCACGCTGGGAGAATGGAATGCTGGAGCCTTTACATGCTGTCTATCGAAGAGAGTCAACACTATCTGCAATAAAGAATGTGGTGGTAGAAGGAGACAGAAGACTGTCGAATCTACTGGCACAGCTGGATGTCTATCTCCTGCCGGTGGCGAAGATAAGGGAGATAGATCCGGACTTAGAAACTTTTACGAACATAAACACACCCGCAGAGCTGGAGTTGCACCATGACCATTACCATGACCATGCTCTACAAACCTATCATCGAAGCAAACCAGTGAAGAGCGATTAAGATTAAATTAGTATGATATTTATAGAAGTTAAACAAGTTGAGTTTTATGGGTGATGGAACTCATTCCTGATGAGCTGTTGCGCATAGCGCGAATTTGTTACCAGTGTGGTGAGTGCACAGGCTCGTGCCCCTTGAGGCGCGTATCGAAGTTCAACCCGCGTGATATACTCTATGAGCTTGCAACATGGGGAATCGATGATGATATGCACTGGCGCTGGCAGTGCCTTATCTGTGAAAACTGCTATAATGTATGTCCCCAGGGTCTCGATTTACCATCGTTAATAATGGAATTACGGGCTAAGGAGCCTGTAAGTGAAGATTTAGTGCCACACAGGGTACTATCTGAGATAGCATATTTCATGACTCGCTTTGATAAGGGTGTACCGGTGGATTTTAAAGGAGAGACCGATGATAACAGTGAATATGGCTATTTCCCGGGATGTCTGGCTTACCTCGATCTGTTCATGGATGTTGGTGTGAATTTTCACGAGATCGGGGATTATGCACTCATGCTACTGAACAGGATAGGGATAAAGCCCAAACTACTGGATTTGAAATGTTGTGGTCATGATGTGCTTTTTCAGGGTAACCTCAAGGTATTTCGACAATTGGTGTCTTACAATGAGCGGAAGATAAAGGAACTGGGCATAAAGAAGCTGATAGTGAGCTGTGCTGAGGGCTACCTCATGTTCAGGCAGTATTATGAACTGCGAGGTGTGGAGGTGATACATATCGCGGAGTTGTTAAGTGAGCGATTGCACTTCTCCGATGGCGAACGTGTTCATAACCGTGCCCTTAAGGTCGCTTATCATGACCCCTGTGCGTTGAAGCGTTATAAAGTCTATGAGGAGCCGCGTAAAGCTATAAAGAACACGGGAGCGAACTTGGTGGAACTGGCACATACAAGGGACAATGCTCTATGCTGCGGTGTTAGCGGGATGATGAACTGCAATGACACGACTAAAGCGTTGAGGGTTTTGAGACTGGCGGAAGCCGAAGCAAAGAATGTGGACATCCTGATAACCACATGCCCAAAATGCCTGTCGCATTTTAATTGCCTGAAGCAGGAGCAGGGGTCAGAGTCAAATTATAAATTCGAGATAGTGGACCTTGTGGTATTCCTGGGTAGACTGGTGAAGCGAGGACTACAACAGGACCAGGACAAAAATATGAGATAAAAGAACTAAGGGGGAAGTGGGTTCAGGTTCAGTGTTCATCACCACTTTTGTCCGTCGTCTCCCCCTTTATAAACCGTTCCAGGAGCTCTCTCGCCTCTTCGTCTGGATACTGTATTGGCGGATGCTTCATCGTATATGCAGAAATCTCTATAAGAGGTCCAGAGATCCCGCGATCCAGTGCGAGCTTACATACACGTATCGCATCTATTGCACATCCACCGCTGTTCGGCGAGTCTTCGACTGAGAGTCTGAGTTCAAGGTCTATGGGGATATCACCGAAGATTCGACCTTCCATTCGCAGGAAACATACCTTGTTATCACGTTGCCATGGTACGTAATCAGAGGGTCCTATATGGATATCATCAGGCATAAGGGGTTCTGTGAGAACCGATTGAACCGCTTCTGTCTTTGATATCCGCTTGGATTTTAACCGCTCACGATTCTGCATATTCAAAAAATCGGTATTCCCACCGGTATTGAGCTGGTATGTCCGCTCTAATTTGCAGCCGCGGTCAGAGAAGAGCTTTGCAAGTGTCCGATGCACAATCGTGGCACCAATCTGGGATTTCACGTCATCACCGACCACAGGCAAATTCCGCTCCTCAAACCGTCTACCCCACTCAGGGTCAGAAGCGATGAAGACCGGCATGCAGTTCACAAACGCCACGCCCGCTTCCAAGGCTGCATTTGCATAAAACCTCGTCGCCTGTTCCGAGCCAACGGGCATATAATTCACGAGAATCTCGGCTCCGCTATCTCTCAACTCCTTCACTACATCGCATGGCTCAGCATCAGCAACGACAAAAGTCCTATCTGCGGGATATTTGTGCATGTGCGGTGCGACACCGTCCAGCACCGGTCCCATCTTCACCTCTACTCCGGAATACGGTACACTGGAGAAGACAGCAGTGCAGTTTGGCTCGGTAAATACCGCTTCACTCAGGTCCTTACCCACTTTCCTCTTGTCCACATCAAAAGCAGCAACGACCTCTATGTCTCCTGGTTTGTAGCCATTGACCTCATAGTGCATCAATCCAATGCAGTCCTTCGCATCCACATGCTTGTAATACTCAATACCCTGGACGAGAGAACTTGCGCAGTTCCCAACGCCTGCAATTGCCAATTTTATCTTCCCCAACTTCTATCACCTCCTTACTATTACTTTAAGTCAACCCTCAATTCGCATGAAAAATATATATCCACTTCTATATAAATAATTTCCCAATCTTAAAAATCGATATCTTTTTAATAATTCACTACACTACCATTATTATTTACATTAATCTCTTCACTACCTTGTGCAACACGCTTAACATGAGGAATAGCGAGAACGAAGAACCAGTCTTCGGGTAATGGTCTCTACAAATTTTGGATGCAGTAAAGGTTCACCACCGCTGAGGATGAGCTCGCTTCGTGGCAGTGGGAAATTGGTGCTGAGGAAATCCTCGGAGATTGCTCTGAGCATATCTAAGGGCATGACTCTATTGCCTTTATTCAGATAGCAGTGCTTGCAGTCCAGTTGGCAGAAGTCCACGATGT
>JAGGRR010000100.1 GCA_021159465.1 Methanophagales archaeon | reverse complement strand
CTGACAAAGTACCTGTATAAAGCCAGCGGTCGAAATAGCCATTACTTTCTTTATTCTCTTTTATCTCACCCTCAAACTCATTCTTCAGTATATCATTCAGAATCATCACTTCCTCCTCGCTCGAAACAGTGAACAGGACTTTCCCCCCTTTCCTTAACACCTTTGGCACTTCTCTTAAGACCTTCTCCCAATTGAACACTTCATAGGGTGTTAGTTTCCCAACCATAAACCCAAACACGACGTCAAATTCCCGACTGAAGAACGAGGAAAGAAGAGAGCAATCAAGTACGATGCTCTTCCTGGGCTCAAGCACCCCCTCCTCCAGCCCCCTGCATATCTCACATTTGTTTATATCCACAGTGATGGGAAAGACGCCCAGCTCATGCAGTGCTATTGTCGCTTCACCAGCACCACAGCCAATCTCAATTGTATCGCCGATAAGGGCTTCCCCTATAAATATGGTCAGCAGCTTCTTCAACGTCTCTATCCTCGCACGTGAATAAAAACTCTCCTCCTTTATATCACAATCACAGAATAATCGGTTCACCAGGCTGGTGGAATAAAACTCAATCACACCCTCACGAAACGACTTCCTGCTCACTTCCACATCACGTTCTCTATCACCCTCCATATCGGCTGCGAGTGTATTAAATTCCTCTTTCTCTCTTTGATCTGCGATGAAATCGGTGAATATAATCCAGAAACCTAACTCCCTGTCATGTATCGCAATACCTATAAGTGCGCTACTCTCGTCATATATCCGCAGCAATTCCGCTACATCCGCTCTTTTCACCTTACCCATGTAATCAAGCGTTTTTGCTAGCCACCGCTGTTCTACATAGCTGCTCTCTACCAGCATAAAGTTCCCTATCCCCAGTAACTCGTTCAGCTGCATCCTCTACCGTCAAGCCCCCGGCATTAACATATTTGTTTATTCACTTTGAGATATTGCCTGAAGAACTCTATTCTATATTATCCCTCACCCGAACCTGCCTTCTTCAATCTCACGTAGACACATCTTCACCTTGCTCGTTATCTCATCCAGCTTACTCTGTGGCACGCTCTCGTGCCTCACGATTCCACTCACAATCTCTACAACTTTTCCTGGCGTCTTACCCTGTTTGAATCTCGTACTCACCTCTATTTGCTCGAAGTCTTTGTAATCCACGGGACATTGGCAGAGTACAATAGCCGGTATGTTTATCCTCGCCAACACGAATCGCACTTTATAGATGAAATGTTGCTTGACATTGCCATGATTCAATAGGGCGAGCTTATGCTGCCCTATTATCTCTATCTCCTTCGGCTCCAGCCCAAATGCGACACCATGCCCACCACCTGAAGGTGCATCTGCGGGTGTACCATCGCCAGCATTCAATATTATTTCGCCTACGTTTATACCTCTGTCCCTCAACTCTGTGGTTATTTCACATACAGGCTTTGGAACATGCCTGTAACCGGGAGACATCGCAATATTTATTACATCGTTTTTCAACGCTTTCGCGAATGTTCCTCGCTG
The DNA here is from genome assembly GCA_021159465.1 of Methanophagales archaeon. Classification (NCBI taxonomy): domain Archaea; kingdom Methanobacteriati; phylum Methanobacteriota; class Methanomicrobia; order Candidatus Methanophagales; species Candidatus Methanophagales archaeon. Next base: position 8,342 of record JAGGRR010000100.1, on the reverse strand, counting down.
CGCAATACCCCCTCCCAATCCAAGCCCCTGACCTTTCCTGCATGCCACCAGCTGGGTCTCTCTACCTACTGGCATTACCTTACCTCAAATCCTCTATCTTCACTATCCGTCCATTCTGCATGTGTGCGATTCTATCGCAGACCATATTAACAAAATCCTGGTCATGCGATACGATGAGGAATGTCATACCCAGATTCTCCCGTGCGGCTCTTATAGAATCGGCAACGAACTTCTTTGTTATCGGGTCCATTGTTCCCGTGGGTTCATCAAGTATCGCTATTGCTGGCTCCTTCATCAGTATCTGTGCGATTGCTATCCTCTGTCTCTCTCCTGCACTCAACTGAGTATGGTCCTTAGACAGGGCCTCTTCCGCTTCATCTTCTGTGAATCCCACACTTTCAAGCATGAACTTCGCCTTCATTCGTGCCAGCTCCTCTGGTATCTTAACACCTATACAGCTTGTAAGGTTCTCCAGCACCGTCTTCTCCGGGTACATCGTGTATTCCTGATGCAACATGGCAACGCGCGTAGCTGCCTGCTCACCTACTCCAGGCGTGGTTGCACCCCATGCAATCCATACTCCGGTCTCCGCAACTCGCCCTACTTCTATCCATTTATCTCCTGCCCGTATCTTAACCGAACCCCCTGTTAACGGATCTATCTGCGCTATAATACGAGCCAAACTCGTCTTCCCTGCTCCACTTTTACCCAGAAGTCCAAATATCTCATTCTCGTATATCGTGAGTGAGACATCGTCTACCGCCTTCACCATCCCACGCCAGACGGAATAGTAATACTTTTTGCAATGCTCGATCTTTATCTTCGGCTCCCCAACTTTCATATACTTCTCGCGCTCTATCTTGCCCACCTGCTTCTCAAAATCCTCTACTATCTGCTTCGAATCGCCGTATTTCACCACCTCTCCATGGTCAAGCCATAAAGTCTTCTCAGTTAGCTCTTCAATAACATAAGGCCAGTGAGAGGTGACCACCAGTGTCATGCCACCATGTGTACTCTCCTTAAGCGCTTTATGTACAAGTTTTGCAGTCTCATAATCAAGTGTACCGGTAGGCTCATCAGCTAAGAGTAGCATGGGGTCCAATGCAAGTTGCCTTGCCAGCACCACTCGCTGCTTCTCACCCCCACTGAGGTTTGCGGCGGGGAAAGTCACACGATGCAGCATCTTCACCGCTTTCAGGAGCTCATATGCACGTCTGAACCGCTTTGCAGGGGGGTAATTCCTGCTCTCCAGTGCCTGTAAAACGTTGTACATCACTGTATCATCACTGTATAGTCCAAAAGTCCGTTGCAGCATGATAGCAACGCCTTTCTTCACCTTCTTACGCCCCTCTTTGTCCTTCCAGTAATTTACTTCCTTTAACTCCAGCTTCTCATTACATTTACTGCATGGCTCACCGACCCTGCTCGGTGACGCCACCCAACCGCAAGAAGGGCACATAGCTACCCTGAAAATTATCTCACCAGAAGTGGGTGCATATTCCTCACTCCCACGGAGCATATGAAGCAAGACTGATTTTCCTGCCCCGCTCCTGCCAAGCAACCCAAGCGATTCCCCCTCTCTTATCTCCACACTTACATTCTTCAAGACCTCTTTGCCGTCGAATGTCTTACAGACATCACGGACTATCACAAACGGCTCCTCTTCTTCTACTTCGCTCATTTTCCCACTCTTCTTTTCTTATAATTTAAATAGGACTATAAAAATATATCTAAGCTCTCAAATCTTCTATCTTCGTTATTTTACCCGATTTCATGTACGCTATCCTGTCACATACCTTCTTTGCAAAGTCTAAATCGTGTGTCACTATCACGAAAGTGATACCAAGGTTCTCTCTCGCCTTCAATATCGTCTCAGCCACGTATTTCTTGGTCACAGGGTCCATCGTCCCGGTAGGCTCATCAAGCACTGCTATCTCCGGCTCTTTCATCAATACCTGGGCAATAAGTATCCTTTGACGTTCACCCACGCTCAATTCAAGATGCGTCTTTGGTAATATCTCATCTATCTCCTCCTCGGTAAATCCCACTCCTTTCAGCATGAACCTCACTTTCATCTGTGCAAGATCCTCGGGCATATCAATACCTATGCCATGCGTAAGGTTCTCCCAGACCGTGAGTTTTGGAATAAGTGTATATTCCTGGTGCAGTACACCCACAAAATGCGCCTTCCAATCTGTCGTACCACCCATAATCGCCCCACCTGGTCCTATAAAAGTATCAACGTCAGCCTTCGATGCCTCTATCCATCTATCACCGCTTCGTATCCACGCTCCACCGCCTGTGCCTGGATCTAAATGACTCACAATCCGCATTAAGCTCGTTTTCCCTGCTCCACTATGCCCCACTATCCCAAATATCTCATTCTCGTATACGATGAAAGAGACGTCATCTACTGCCTTTACCACACCCCGTGACGCGGAATAGTAATACTTCTTCAGGTTCTCCACTTTTATCTTCGGCTCCCCGAACTTCTTGAACTCCTCTCGCTCTATATCTCCTACTTCTTTCTCAAAATCGTTCACCACCTGCTCTGTATCGCCGTATGCAACGAGCTCGCCATTCTCAAGCCACGCTGTCTTCTCCGTCAGTTCTCTAATCACATAAGGCCAGTGAGAGGTGACGAGTAATGTGGTTCCACCCTTTGTACTATCTATCAATGCGCGGTGCACAACGCGAGCAGTTTCATGGTCCAGAGTTCCAGTAGGTTCGTCAGCCAGTAGCAGAATAGGTTCCAGGGCTAACTGTCTTGCAAGTACCATCCGCTGTTTCTCTCCACCACTGAGGTCCCTTGTATCTGGGAAGTTAACACGGTGCAGCATCTTCACCGCACCCAGCAGCTCGTACACCCTCTTCATCCTCTTGCTCTTCGGGTAACCCGCCCTGTCCAGTGCCTCCAGTACATTCCACACAACCGACTCATCACTATACAGGGCGAAACTTCGCTGCAACATGATAGCAATTGCGCCCTTCAATAATTTCCGCATTCGTTTATCCTTCCAGAAGTTCACTTCCTTCAACTCATACTCTGCTCCGCACTTGTTACAAGGAGTCCCTACCTTGCTCGGTCCATTTATCCATGAACACGAGGGGCACATCGCTACCCGATAAATAATCTCGCCACTATCTGGTGCATATTCCTCAGTTCCTCTGAGCATACGCAATAATACCGACTTCCCTGAACCACTCTTACCAAGGAGCCCTAAAGGCTCCAACTCTTTTATATCCAAGCTCACATTCTTCAACGCCGGCTTGCCATTGAACTCCTTACTGACATTCCTAACTTTAATGAATATCTCGTCCTCCACCATCTTCTCTTACCTCCTGCTCCCTATCTCTCACTCTGCCTCCTAATGTTAAACTTAAATAAAACCGCCTAACTATATAATAATTAACTGCACTTTTCCACATCTCATTTAAACATTTATTAAATTGTACTTCCCATTTAAAAAACTTTCTATATTTTTCAGGTTCGCTTCTTGAGCACCATTATATCGGGGCGAGGAGCAGCCTTTGAGCCTGCAAATTCGCGCTTGCAACGGGTACATAGTTCCCTCGCCGTGAGCGTTACGACCTCATCTGAGCCCGGTAATTTCCTCGCATAGATGAACTCAGGCTCCACACCCACTGACCTGCTTATATCCTCCAGAATCGCGTTTATCTTATCTCGGAATACCACAACGTCATCGCTCTTCAGTCCTCTCAGATCGGCAGCGAGGCCAGTGCAACCACATACCATCCCGAATACTTTCGCTTCCGGAACGAAGATATTGCCTAAAAGGGCTTTCAATTCATCCTCCAGCTTCTTCCTGCCTGCAATTATTTCCTTCTTCATCGCCTTACCCTCTCTATACCTCCTCAATATTTATTTCTCCACACTCAATACCTTACTCGTCAGTTCATCGCAATATCGGCAAGTATCGCACATCTTATTGCAGCTCTTCCATTGTTTTATACTCCCTTCAAGCTTCTTATTATCAATGTAAAAGATATAACGGAGCTCTGATGGGCAATCCAGGAGTTCAAGCAGGTTACCCTCATATGACCTTCGTGAATATGCCTCCATACAGGCTGTTATCCACGCTACTGTATTTGCACGTCCCGATATCTTAAAATCTTCTATCCCTATTCTCTCGTATTCCACAATGTCCTCCGGTCTTATCCATGGTGACCGGATGATCTGTGAAGGGTCACGAACCCGTATAGATATACATTTGTCAAAGTAATAATCACCGAAGGTGTTTAATGGCTGTGCGCATGCACCTGCACCGGAAGCAGCAGTTATATGCGAGAAGAGGTTGAAATGGGCATATCGAAATGGGCATTTGTAAAGGCAGCCTTCGTTCACTATTACCCTGATATCACAATTTACCGCTCTCATTATAGCCTCCAGCGTATCGAAATCGCGGTTTATATTCGTATCTACCGTGATTCCATCAGCGCCAAGCGCCTCATAGAACTCTGCTCGCTGTGGTGAATCTACATGAGAGACGCAGGAGATGACAGTTTCCATGGGGAAATCTCTCAGCAGTTCCACTAAATATGGCTCCGCTACCGTAACACCATCCACACCCGCCTTGTTCAGCTCTCCAAAATACCATTCAAAGAGCTTGTAGCCCTGAAAGGTGAGGTGATAACCACCCAGGCAGGACGGATTCATCACTATGTTCATCTTGATGTCATGTTGATGTGCATATGCAGTCTGTTCCCTGATCTCTTCTATAAGTGCGGCATGCAGTGTCGCTCTTCCGCTACCCATCACCTGCGGTGAGCCCGCCATATAAACTTCATCCACGTCTGCCAGCCGTTTCTCCTCTTTATACTCTATTATCTCCTTCAACGCTTCGAAATGTCCGGGATGTGGAACTATCAATCTCATTTGATGCTGGTCAACACCTCTGCTGTGAGTTCATCGCAATAACCACATTCGTGGCAATGCTTATCGCAGCTCTTCCATTGCTCTATGCACCCTTCGAGCTTATTATTATCAAAATAAAAGACATAACGGAGCATCTGAGGGCAATCCAGGAGTTCAAGTAGGTTGCCATCATACGACCTTCGGGAATATACCCGCATGCATTTTATTATCCAGTTCACTGCCTTTGTCCTGCCTGAGAGTTTAAAGCTATTTATTCCAATAGCTTCGTATTCCTTCAGGTCCTCAGGTCTTATCCATGCTGACCTGATGATCTGCGTTGGGTCTCTCAAGCGGATATTAATGCATTTGTCAAAATAGAAATCAGGAGCGAAGAGGGGTGTTTTGGGCTGATTTAAGCTGCTGAGATGGGATGCGAGATTGTAATGTGAATATCGAAAAGGGCACCTGTACAGACAGCCTTCGTTCACTATCACCTTGATGTCGCAGTTTACCGCTTTTACCATCGCCTCAAGCGTAGAGAAATGGCGATTTATATTTGTATCTACGGTTATCACATCAGCACCAAGTTCCTCAAATAACCGGGCACGCTGTGGCGCATCCACATAAGCCAAACAGGATACAATCGTCTTCATCGGGAATTCACGCAGTAACTCCACGAGATAAGGCTCCGCAACTATAACGCCATCTACCCCCGCTTTGTTCAATTCTCCGAAATACCATTCAAACATCTTATAACCCTCGAAAGTCAGATGATGCCCACCGGTGCATGGTGAATTCAGAGCGATGTTCATCCTGATGCCATGTTGATGTGCATATTCAGTCTGTTCCCGGATCTCATCAATAAGAGGTGCGTGGAGCACCCCTCTTCCGCTGCCCATCACCTCTGGCGAGCCACCCATATAGACTTCTTCTACTTCATTCAAACCCTCTGATTCTTTAACTTCTATTATCTCCTTCAAAGCTTCAAAATGACCGGGATGCGGAATCATCAATCGCATTTTATAATAGACTAAATAATATCAGTATTTAAATTTAAAATATTGTATCTTCTCTTCAATAGATTAATATTGGGTAAGCAATTGAGATAGCGAGAATACCACCAAATAACGTTGCCATGATGTTCACGTGATGTTTATTCAATTTAAATGGATTTCGATCTTCGAGTGTTGCACCAAGCACGCTATCAGCCAGAGAACCTATGAACCCTGAGATGAAGCAGATGGTGAATAAAGTCAGTTTGTCTATATCCAGGTTCAAAGGGAAGGTGAGCGATATGAGCGAGATTAAAGCAGAGCCGAGCAGTGCACCACCGATGCCGGGTAGGCTGACACCTCCATTCGTCCCCACTGGCACTCGCCTGAACGTTGTAATCAATCTCGGTCTGCCGTCTGCCTGTCCTATCTCTGTTGAGAACGTATCAGCGCAGGCGGTGGCGACGGAGCCCGAAAACCCAATTAAGAAGAGGACATTACGCGATAGGGCAAAGGAGATAGCAAATATTAATGGAGATAGCCCATTACCAAGTACGTTATTTATGTCACGCATACCTTTATTTGATTCAGCAACGCCAAGTGCAGCTTTCTTCTCATATTTGTATCTCGTGACGAGGTTCCCAAACAGGAAGAAAGCAAGTAGTACAAGCAATCCACAATAGCTGTATCGCAATCTGAGCGTTATCAGAATACCAACGCCAAGTGCGAGAGTGCCGAGGAAAGCAGCGGTGTTTATCTTTCGCCTCACATACGCATATATCACCGCTGAGAGGGCAACCAGAAGTGTAACTAAGGTTACCCATAGATATTCCTCCATGACCATAAGATTTGGTATAGAGCTACCATGTATATATCTTTTCCTTCTTCTACCCGCTCACTCACACTCACTCCCACCCTCATCTACATCCTCGTCATGGAGCATACAGACAGGATCCTCAGCGAGATAGTCACCGGAAACGGCATAAGCTCGTGACCTGCAACCACCACAAGTCTCTCTGTATCGGCAGGTTGCACATCTACCCTTTAGCCTTCTCTCACGCAGTGCCTTGAAGACCTCCGCGTTACGAATGATATCTAGGAATTTATCCTCTCTTACATTGCCCGCCGTCACAGGCAGATACGCACATGGCGCCACATCACCATCAGGGAAGATATGGAAGCGAGTGAGACCGGCAGTACAGCCTGTGAATTGAGGTTTGTTTCCATCTACAAGCCCCATTGACTGGAGATAAGCCCAATATTGTGGATTACATATTGGTTTAAGCCAGACCCGGACATTCTTCTGCTGCTCAAGTACGAACTCGAAGAATTTCATATTCTCTACAGGAGACAAACAGACATGAGATATCTCCTTACCCCGACCTACAGCGATTAGATATATGAGATAGATTCTCCAGAGTCCCATTGAATCGGCAAACTTGATTATCCCTGGTAGCTCGTTGTAATTATGTCTCGTAACCATTGAGAATAGCTGAACGTCAAGTCCAGCATTCATGCATGCCCTGAGTCCCCGAATCGTGGCTTTAAAAGCACCGTCAACACCCCTGAAGAGGTCATGTGCGCGCCCGGAGCCGTCAATACTTATCGCAGCACGTTCCAACCCCGCTCTCACCAACTTCTTCGCCACTTCATCTGTTATCAGCGTTCCATTTGTCGCCATCACCACCTGCATATCAAATGATGCAGCATATTCGATGAGTTCATATATATCAGGACGCAATAGCGGCTCTCCACCTGTGAATGCGAATTTGACAGGTCCAAGTTTCGCCGCTTCTTCGATCAGTTCAAAGCCTTCCTCTGTACTGAGCTCCCCGGGCGCTTCTTCACTGATTGAACAGTGTTTGCACCGCAAGTTGCATTCCTTTGTAACTGCCCATACGACCTCACCGGGCAAATAGCTGAAACAGCCGGTTCCTACGGCATCATTTGCAAAAATCTCATCTTTATGCTCTCTTATCCATGATTTCAACTCTAACTCCTTAGCATTCATCATTCCCTCTCTTCTTGAAGGCGGGTATCGCATATAAAATTATCTTTTTGTATTCATATCAAGTAGATAAGCGATTATATTATATAATCCCCCGTTGCCTTAGGCATACTAATGTCGAAATGAAACAATATAATTCACATTCACATATACATATACAAAAACAAAACAGGTTTTCCTATGTACGGTGGTTCTTTATCCTTGCTATATCTCCTTTCTCCTCTCCAATGCCAGTTCGTATATAGCCACTGCCAGCTTGTGAGATTGAACTGCAGGGTCACCACTCCTTGTAATGTACCTGCAGTGCCTTGCTTTAGAGCCTATTTTGCTATTCCCGGTCCACCGGCACCGGTGAAGAGGATAAAAGGTATATTACCGAATTTGTCGTCGCTCCTGATCATTTCCAGGAACTCTATGCCATTCATCCCGGGCACCTTGTAATCTGCAACCACAACATCAAAAAATT
>JAGGRR010000099.1 GCA_021159465.1 Methanophagales archaeon | reverse complement strand
AAAATTGGAAAATTTACCACCTTGATAGGCAATGAAGCAAATGATGGTGGTAAATCTAACATAATAAGAGCAATCCACGTTGCATGCAAAAACCAGAGATTATCAACCGAAGATTTTCACAAGGGAATAAGAAAAAACTGTGAAATATCTCTTCTTTTTAGTGAATGAAAATATCAAGATTACCTACAGAACTTTGGAAAAGTATTTCCCTCTATGTTCTGTTCATCCCTGCTGTTAAAAGTGTAGAAGATGAGCTGAAATTCGGGCGAAACACTGTAACACAACTATTACTTCCGATTTGTTCTTGCCCATAATCGAAAAAACAAGTGAGGAAAAAGCCTAAACAGAAAGTGTATCCACACAAAAAAGAAAATTAAAGGATGCCATTCGAAGAGAAACAGAAGCGATTAGAAGTTCTTTAAGAATAGAACTATCAAAAATGTGGGACGAAATTGAAGATGTAGTAATTGCCATTCCAGAACTTAAACTGGAAAAAGCGTTCAATCTTGAAATAAAGATCAAAGATAAATACCTGGGAGAGGAAATTTCAATTGTTCATAGAGGTAGGTAGCGGTATGCAGCGGTATCTGATCTGATTCTCGAATGCTTGAAATTTATCGTCAATTATATTATATTCGTTGACAAATCTGATATACCCACTACGTACCTGCTGATTAAAGAGAATGGCGAAACAAAACTAAGAAAACTTGAAGGAGATAAAGAAATTCCTGAAGAACTTGGAATTTCCCCAGTGACATTTTTCTCACTAACGGCATTATTCTTGTAGAGGGCTCCTCGGATGTAGAATGTAGAAATTGTAAAGATTTTTGCTGATGCGATTTCTAAGAACTGGGATGAATACAACATAGCAGTGCTTCCAATAGGTGGATCAAATATAGAAGATCATGACCCCGCTACTTTGTTAAAATTAAACCCAAATATAGCTGTAATTATAATTGTTGATTCGGACGTTAAAAATGAATATTCAAAACTACCAGCCACAAAGGAAGACCTTAAAGAGAAATTTGAAAATGACGGGATCACTGTTTATTTCTGGAAAAAGAACGGAAGATACATAAGAACTATAGAAAACTTGTTCACAGTGGAAACTATAAACCGGGCTTTGAATATTGAACTGGACTCTGAAATAGGATTTTATGAAGACGTCCCCCTGAAAATAAGTAGAGCGTTATTTAGAAGGAGAGACTACAACCAGAATAAGAATAGTTCCGATAATGAGAAATTGGTTACAGTGCTACATGAAAAAGGCAATCTCTACAATAAATTAAGACACGGAAAGAAAATAGCCATGAAAATACACCCAATAATTGCGTGATTCGCTGAATTGATATTCGAATCCCCGAATCAAGACTCTCCTTTACGAGCTTGTACTTCACACTTACACTTACAACCCTCCCTTTTTCTTTCTTTCCCTATCCGACTCTCCAATACAGTCAATGCTTTTTTAAAAAACAGAGTATGCTATACAAATTTTATAATGCCCCCTGAGCAAAATAGAATGTACATGTATGCTTGGCAAACGGATCGAAAAATAAGAGAGCTTGCGCTAAATATGCCCGTCGCACCCTGCATATTCCAGATATTCACCTGCTATGGGGGTAAGGGGTGGTTTAAACTTGAACAACTCTTCTAATCTCCAGATGTGGTCTGTGAGGTTAGCAGCCATTACGGGCGTTCTATCAAACTTTAAAAAAATTTGATCAAAATGCTGCGCAATCCAACGCTGTTCACCATCCGCAATTTCGATTTTTAGTGCATCGTGGGGTTTAGCGAGGTTGAACCACGCG
>JAGGRR010000098.1 GCA_021159465.1 Methanophagales archaeon | reverse complement strand
AAACGGGCGCGGTTGAAGCGATAGCGAGCGCCGTTCCGAGTGATAGCATTGATGCACTAAAAGTCCACCTCTTCTCCACTTCTGTTATATCAACTCGCCAAGCTTTTGCGTCTGCCATGATTTAATAATATTTATATATGTGGTGTATATATAAAAAATGTGAGAAAGAAATGTCACAAGTAGCGGTAATGGGATTGGGCGAGCGAGCGAACGGGTATGCGATATACGAACATCACAGCGATGCAAGAGCGTGGAGTGTTAGAGTTGTTGGTAGACCTTCAAGGGCAATATTTGAATATTTCGAACCGTGCATTGAGCATCCCGATTGTAAATTTATGTTCGGTGAAACGCTAAGAATAGCTAAAAACCTCGTCAAAAATGTCGGTAATTTTTCGGGTAGAATATATGTGAAATTTGAAGAGTTAGATGTCAATGGTAAACCTTTATTCGGGGGAGCGAAGTGTTCAGGGAGCACTACATTATCCGCTGGCTCGACTGTAGGGCTCTATTTCAATGAAGGAACGGGTGCATGCTCTTTGTTTTTAAACAAAGAAGGTGAGGTGATCCTAAAACCCCGCCCTATTGGCGAACACTACTTCGGTATAAAGACTTGGAGCGATGCCGAGAATGAACCACCATATCCATCACCCACGGCTGCACTTGCGGGCGCGGAAGTATTACCGGTGGCAGCGGAGGGAGAAAACCTCGCTATACCTGTAACAGTCGTTTCCGTTGCAACACTCGCAGGACTCGCCATACTGGCTCGCAAAAGAAAACTATTTTAAGAGGAACTCAAGGAACGGGTCGCGCCTGAACCGGGAGAATATATAGTTTCCCGCTCGGTCTCGTCGCACATAACCGAGTCGTGAGAGTTCACCGACGACTTTCCATACTTCTTGATCATTTTTTACGAACGGTAACACCACTTCTACGACTTCATCTGCGGTTAGCTTCTCCTTACTCACCAATGCCTCATGTGCCTTTCTGAGATGCTCAGGCAGCACGCTCGTTTTATAGAATTTCAACACCTTCTTTATACCCGCACCCACATTGCCGTATAACCGTTCAAGCTCTCGCACA
>JAGGRR010000097.1 GCA_021159465.1 Methanophagales archaeon | reverse complement strand
AGAATAATTCCTATTTCTCCACTTCGTAGGTGGAAGAAATTAAGAATATAGAAGAGGGGATAAGAAGGTATATAGAATGTATAAAAGGCATATGCACTACTAGCTGATAGCTGATGGCTCATAGCTGATAATGCGGTTTTACACAAGCATTTCCAAAAACCTTGATACAGTGATAATTTCAATACCATGTTTACCCATGGTTTGGACCAAATTCAGATCCCTTTTGATGTCGTCATCTCTGGTAACAAGATATTTCACTTGTCCAGATAGAGCCGTTTCTAAAATCATGTTATCTTTGGCATCCCGGCAGATATTGATGTTGCCGCTTGGCTCAATCTTCTTTGCTTTTCGAAATATCAATTCCAGATACTTTTGAATTTCTTCATTTGAATATTTATATTTGTTTTGGATCCTTGGCCGTTGAAGAACATCTGAAATTTCTTGCAAAAGAGGGATTGATATAACGATTTCAATTTTATCTTCAAGCCAGGCAGTTACGATTTTTGCAGGATAGCCAGCTGGATTTAGAAAGGCTGAAACCCAGACGTTTGTGTCAATAAGTACTTTAATGGGCATTATTTCTGTTGCACTTCTCTGTAAGCCTGGGTTATATCTGCCTCGATTTCTTCCGAAGTAAATTTTTTGGTTCGTTCATGGACGATATCCAGTAATTTCTTGAACTCAGAAGCCCAGCGGGATTTAGAGGTTATAATAATTTCCACTCTTTCGTGTTCTTTTAAGTCTATAGGTTTTAAGGGTTTTAAAACCCCGTTTTCATAAATAGCCTCAATGAACTCTGGCAAGGTAACCACCTCCGTGCACGATTTTTTAGAAGAATAACATGCTTTTTAATGGTTGTCAAAACAGAGGATGGTTTGAGTCTTAACAGAGAAACGATGAGGTTGACTAAAGGACATAATTTGGCAGTAAAAGAACCCTTTCTTAAAAGACCTTTTGATTTTATCTTAACTTTGGTAGGTAAAGGATGTTGCAAAAAATCAGATTTATAACTTGGAAGGTTTAAAGCCAGTTAGTATAAAAGAGATTGCAGAGACAATAAGAAAGTTAGTTGGGGATGTTAAAATTGAGTATGAAGAAGCAAGGCCTGGGGATTACGAAGGAAAGATTGTTTCCTCTGATAAGGCCAAAAGAGAATTGGGCTGGCAACCAAGGGTTGACATAGAGG
>JAGGRR010000096.1 GCA_021159465.1 Methanophagales archaeon | reverse complement strand
ATTTTGCTACATTTACGGGCTTTTTTGTAGAGTAATCACGGATTTTGTCTTAATGTGCATCTGATTTTTTCAACAGCCTGCAAAGACGCGACTGCTTTCACATCGTCTTGACCAATAGTAAAAATTTAATGTATAAAAATAGTTGACGCTAGAGAGGAGATTTTATGTATAAGGGTCACATTGATTATGTTACTGAAATAGATGGAGTAGCTTTTGATCCATTTGAAATTGGTCACAAGCATTCTTTTTATCGCATAATAAGCAACTGTGTCTAGTGCTCTAGTTATTTTTTATTGACCATTATTGTGTCTTTGGACTTTTGTAGTGATGAATTTTGTCCTGCGGAGCCGCCTGACGGCGGGCCGCTAAATTTAGTTGTTAGGAGGGGAATAGAAATGAATCTATTAGAAGCTGTAGCAAAGTGGTATGGATGTCCTTATGGATTAAAAAAATGCCGCGCGGGGTGTGAAAATTACTTTATGATTGATCCAAGGACATATGATGAAAAAGGACAAGGCCCCGGTCCAAAAGGTCAACGGACCCTATGCAGTTTATTTGATGACTTAGATCAACAGATAATGGAGAGAACAAATGATCCAAGACTAAAAGAAGAAAGTGAGATAGAAGATTAGAGAACCTTTACAGGGCAGCCACTTTATTCAAGTGAGCATAATATAAGCCCTAAAGTCAAAAAGATAGAAAAATTATTGGTGTCTGAGTGTAGAAATCTCACAATATAAAATAGCAACTCCTAACAATTGGGTGCACTGGATTGACATTTGGCTGCACTTCATGCCAGCCAGTGACCCACGCCGTTAGGCCTAATATTAGACAACGGGAGGATGATTGAAACCTCAAGTAATATTCATTGATTTTGTCCTAAAAGAATGGTTGTTAATTGCTTCGGGTGTGGGTTTTGCGCTGTTATCCATTTATACAAAACATCTTCCGGTCTATTCAATCGATGAGCTACAGGTTCTGTTTATCCTGTTTGTCTTGTTCATTACAGTAAATGGTTTACAGAAAGGTGGGTTGCTCTTAAAAATAGCCCAAAGCATAGAAAAGGGTAAAATCATACCTCTAAAACTAGTACTGACAACCTTTTTCTTGTCCATGTTAGTAACAAATGATATTGTGTTAATGGTCATTGTTCCGCTTACGTTATTGCTTAACATAAATAGAAAAGATATACTGGTCATTTTGGAGGCATTAGCGGCCAATTCTGGTTCTGCATTAACACCAATTGGTAATCCTCAGAATCTTTATATTTATTGGTTTTACGATATTCATCCTTGCACATTCATAAAGACGATTTTCCCATTTTCTTTGGTTTTTCTTGGGTTGCTGACGGTCTCTTCGCTCTTTGTTGTAATCCGAAAAGATTTAAAGGAAGACCAAATACAGAAAATCAATAAAAAGGCATATGTCTATGGGGTTTTATTTATTGTTATTCTTTTAACGGTCTTTCATGTTCTTCCTCTTTTAACTGCAGTTGCTGTCATATTTTTTGCACTCATATTTGACCGAAAAGCCTTATATGTTGATTATGCGCTACTCTTTAGTTTCTTTTTCTTTTTTGGGATCGCGGACAGTGTAAAAAGTATACTGGCTTCTGAAATAACCCATTCAGGGCATATATTTCTATTGTCAGCATTGGCAAGCCAGGTCATGAGTAACGTTCCAGCAACACTATTGGTTGCAAAATTCACATCAAATTGGCAGGCATTATTATGGGGTTCAAATGCTGGAGGATTTGGTAGTCTATTTGGCTCTTTGGCAAATCTGATAGCCTATAAATTATATGTCACACATGAAGGTGCAAATAATACAGCAATGTTTACTGCAAAATTTCTTGCAATAGGATACATGGCATTGTTTATTTCAATAGGCTTATATTTTCTACTGTATCGGCCGGCGGCTTTATTATGAACTTTCAAGGAAGTCATCTTGATAAAAGTGGCTTAACACATCGTTATTATATGACATTACGTGAATTGTACCCATTTCAACAGAAGGTCTGACTTCCTTCTCATTACAATGCCGTAAAACGGCATAGCGGGGCTTCCAAGTAACTCGTTTGGGCGAATTTAATATAACTTGTTGATTTCACTGGACACTAT
>JAGGRR010000095.1 GCA_021159465.1 Methanophagales archaeon | reverse complement strand
AACTCAAAGGAGGAATTACAGAAGATTGCCGAATGGTAGTTGGTGGAGGGGGCTGTTCCACTTCTTTCTCCACTATCCACTAATAACCTCTCCACTTCTCTTACAAGTGTATCCTCATCACTATGCTCGTTGAGCACTTCTTCCAGCTTACTGTAGAAACTACTCAGATGTCCACCATTAAACTTATCCTATAGATTCCCGCTCCCCTTTGCCCTTTGCCCTTTGAATAATCTGATAAAAGTATCTGCTACCTGGTGGTTGCCATCGTGAATAGTTATAGACATGAGTGAAGTGGAGAAAGTGCGAATAGAGCATAATTTGGTATGCACGGCTCATAATCTGAAGGTAATATGGGCTAAGATGGCAGGAAAAGTGGCAGTCCTGGGTAAGATTGGGGGTTTAATTGCCAATTCGGCATCTGAACTCAGGAACTTTTTGCCTTCTCCTCGTTATCTCTCTTCAACTCGGCTACTATCTCCTCCATACCCTTTATCTGGAGTATCAAACTTTGATACTCGATACTCGCTTGCCAATATTGACATCTCTACGCGCTGACTTTTCGCCATCAAAGGGATAATGCGATGCTTATATTTAAGTACTCATGCATCCACTCCAGATGTTCTTACCACCTAACCGTTATTGCAAGATATCGCATAAAAAGTTTTTAAAGTAAAGGTAGCTATACAAGTACGATATAGTTAGATATAGTTATAGCAAGTAGGTGAGGAAAGGATGGAGAAAGGAGTGGGAAAAAGAATGAGAATATCTATTTCTATTGGTGTATTGCTCGTGGTGTGCTTGGCGGTGATGGCACAGGTAATAGCACAGCCTTCGTCGTTTCTGATCTGTGGGTGGGTCAACACAGGTGGTGGCGAACCATGCAATAATCCCATAGTAAGCATATCAAATTTGAACACAGATGCAGAGTGGCAGGCGGAGACAAACGCAACTTCTAACTATTATCAGCTCGTTCTTGACAGCAACAATGTGAGCACAGGCAACATACTCAGGATAGAAGTCTCAGGTTGCAGCCAGTCAAAGACGGTAGAGCACGAGGTAACGCAATCGGATATTGATAATGGTGGGATATTTCTTAACATCTCACTTGAAGCGCCAATCAATATCTTCCTTCGCGCTGATAGCATCACAGGCAACATCTTCAATGTCTCCTACACGGTCAATCCCGGTACAGTCACAGAGGACGGTGTCACAATCAATAACCAGACCGCAATGGGTGCTGTTGTTGCTTACTGTCAGGACAATGGCATCAATGTGGATATAACGAGTACCTGGGGTCTGTATCTTTTACAGATCGGCAATAACGAATCCGATTACAACTATTGGTGCTATGCGGTTGACGAAGTGGTGCCAGGAGTAGGCGGTGCTCAATACTCGCTCTCAGGCGGAGAGTCCGTACACTGGTATAACTGTGGGCTGAACTACTACACGGTGCTCACGACGCTTAACACGAGCATGATAAATGCCGGTGGCTACCTCAATGCGACGGTTACATGGAAGAACTTGAGCGGGATGTATCCACTTCAAGGTGCGGATGTCTATGTCTCAAGTGCTGCATATACTCCGGGAACAAAAGTTGGAACAACCGGATCTGATGGTAATGTTACATTCCAGTGGTCCACACCTGGCGTGTGGTATGTCTATGCCGTTGACCCCGTGCATGGAAGCGGGATATACAACTACCCGCCTGTATCATTCACCTGCGAAGCAACAATCTTTGACACCGGCAAAGGAACATACCCCAGCATCTCAGGCACGCATTACGGCACTATCATTCCTAACCGAAACATCACGGTGAACAGAATATACTCGTATCCGTGCGCTGGCACTGGCGGTCATATTGAATATGCGAAAATATGGAATGAAACCACTGGAGAATGTGCTGTTGCAGAGTGGAACGGCTACCACGTCGCTGACTACCTCAATCTTACATTCAACACAACGCTCACACTTGAGAGAGACGTAATCTACAATTACATCATAGAAACAGGCTCGTATCCGCAGATAATACACGCACCCTACAAACAGCTAAATGAAGGGAACAT
>JAGGRR010000094.1 GCA_021159465.1 Methanophagales archaeon | reverse complement strand
TGAACGGAAGCCTGTGGCGCGGAAGAAAAAACGGATACGGAAAGTGGAAGAGGTCACACCGGAAATACTCGAACCGTCAGCGGTAGCGGAGAAGATACTGAGAGAGTATCCTGATGAATTACTCACATTTGGCGTGGAGTGGGTATGCGAGAACAGACGCAGAGAGCTGGGATTCGTGGATGGTGCGAACCTCGGACAGGTGGCATGGTGGCTCACTAAAGAGTTGCGGAAGAAGGGTGATAAGATTATGGCGAGAGCGAAGAGAGGCGTGGTCTACGCTGCCGGAATGCTACTTGCGAATCAGCCAGATATAATAGTGACCGAAACCGTTAGGAGAGCCATGAATCGTGAATGGGATAAAATCCGCACATTCGTCAGTGTGAATTACCCGGACGTCCTCGTGAAGCTCGGCGGTAGGGATTTGCAGTTGATTATCTTAGGCTATGTCTACAAGTTGCTCGGTGCACCTTATGCGGGCATGCCAGAGGACATAAGAAAAGCTCTGAGAACCTTTGAACAGGTTTATGGGGATTGAGAGATGGATGATTTGGTGCTCGTCCACAGAACAAAACCACGTGAAATATACTACCTGCGAGCAAAACCCTACACCGCGAAAGAACCTACCATTTACCAAGTAAAGTCACGACTCGCATTTGGACACCATGCGAAAAAGGCGAGAAACAAAAGTATACAGTCTGACCTGCCACCGGCGGCGGAACAGGTGAAGAAGCTGCGGGGCACAAAATTCGGGCGGACACGAAAACTCAAGAAATGGGAAGAAATGATACTAAGGGAGGCACGAAAGGAAGGGAGGGAGGATTGGGAAGCGATAATATTGGGCGAACCTAAAACAGAAGTGAGTGACCGGAGCTGGTTGGAGGTTTTATTCGGAAGGAAATGACACGCTTGAGTGAAATTCCAGAAGAGACTTTGAAAGAGATACAGGAGTTCGTGAAGCGCAACAAAGGAGTTATTCCCGTAACCACCACCCCTGCTGAGGACGGAATGAGGATAGAGACCTTGCCGGAAGCGGTTGAAAAGAAATTCGGCTACAAACTCTCACCGAGCCAGATATATGACCTCCAGAGGGGCACGAAGACATACAAAGTGAAGGTGGATATGGAGACTGTGCGAGAGCTTGAACGGTTATACGGCAATGTGGGTGCGGGTATAAAGAAGGTG
>JAGGRR010000093.1 GCA_021159465.1 Methanophagales archaeon | reverse complement strand
AGCTATAACGATGCTGAAGGTCGTGATACTCGCAATGTGCTTTGAAGGTGATATAACCTTCGTAATAAGCGAATTAAAGGCTAAAGCATCGTTAAGGGAGTTTACAGGCTTCTAAGCAGGTTTACAGTCGATCAGTTTGTGGATATGGTGTTGAGAACCGTAAACGCCGTTTGTGGAAAGCGAAAGAGCGGAAAAACGATAATAATTGGAGATACCACCAATTTGACGGTGGATATTAACGGGTTCAGAAAGAAGTATAAGAGTGAAGATTTAAAAGATAAGGACTATAGGACTATAAATGGGCTTATTCCAGGTCCAAAGGCTATTATTTTGGTGGGGGTTAATGGGCTTATAGAAAAGCTTTACCAAAAGAACTTATTTGTTTTTCTTTTAGCACAGGTTTTTTTTGTAAATTTATTACTGGAATGACTATATATCAAGTTATCTGGTCAGGTCCACATTTATCGTTTTGCCGTTCATCACTGCTTCTTCCGGTACGTGCACCGCCTTCTCCACGTCCCATACAGGAGCTCCATTCTCTATATGACCCGCTCTCAACTTATATGTGGATGCGAGCACATCAAAGTTAGTGCCGTTTTCTATTGGTCCTTCAGTTGAATATGGCACTATAAACGAATAACTGCCGTTTGAGTTCGCTATCGTTCGGTTGTAGTACACGAATCTCCTGCCCTGATTTGTGGTTACATTGGTTGCGACTTCGACAATACTGCCGTCAGGTGCAGCTCCTTCTATTTTCGCTCCTTTTACGTATTCAAAGACCTTAATGTAACTCACGGGATTTATGTATTCCGGTGTCCATGCTCTTATGCCCGGCTGTCCGGTTGGGACGCCATAAAGATAAACATCCAAGTATCCTGATCTCTTTTTGATGAGGAATATATTCTTTTTTGTATTGTCCCTTATCACCCAATTCTCTCCCCTCTTTGTAACCATGCTATCTTCTGATAGTGCGAGGGGAGTGGTATTTAAACTGTTCTTCACTATTGCGGGTATGGTGCCATTGTCCAGAGCATCTTCTATCCCCATTCCCGTAGGCAAACTGAACAATTGCCCGTGAAGCTTTCGCGCCTGTGTCGCTGTACTATTATAATCGCCTGAGATTGACCGCCAATACCCTCCTCCGGTTGTCGCATTCATGATAACCAGAGGGAGATAGAAGGTCGGTGATTCATGCACCAGCCGGTAATGATTCAATGCGGATATGTTCTCACCATCCACATCCACACTCGTGCCATCGAAGATATGTAAACGGGCTTCCAATGTATGGTAATAATATGAGAGAGCACCGAAGCGTTGAGGGTCTCCTGCCCATACAGTCATCGCTGTGTATTTGTTATAATACGAGCCCCACGCATCTGCCATCATGTAATCGCTTACCGCGTATCTCACGTCGAGTGCATCAGCGACTTCATTTGCGCGCGCTTCATCTGTTGTGACGAAGAATACGCATGCACCGGGTTTATCGCCCTTATACGGACCCCCAATACCCTGCTGGAACGGATTAGCAACAGGAATGCGATGCGCTATTCTTGTTATCCAGTGTCCATAATCCCACCAGCTTATCACACCATACGCCTCCGGGGGATAATTATAATCTTCTATTCTACCCGTTGTTTTATTTATCTCCGGCATCTGGTATAACTCATAATAGGATATACCTGGCTCTGGTGTATTCTTACGCATCCATGTGAGTGATTCGTACCAGTCATAAGGAGGATCCCCAGCGTATTTCGCTTTTGCTAAAGAAGCACTTAATGGTGGATAAAACAGAATCAAGCCAATTATAAACGAGGCGATTATAACATCAGTACGCAGATATTCCGCGATCTTCTTATGCTCATGCTTATTCTGAGTTTGAGGCTCCTTAGCCTTATTGGTTGCTTTCGTCTTCGCTTTCCGCTGTGTAACTACGCTTGTACCACCCTTCTTCCCCTTCTTCGTTGTTTTCGCTTTCTCCGACACCGGCTCAACTCTGGACTTGAATGCCACGAACTCGATCACTGTCCATGCGACAAGTCCACAAAGCAGTGCAACATTCACTGCATAATAGTAGGCGAACCTATTCTGACCAAAGCATGCATAGAGCATTACCGCGCTCCAGACCATGAATAGAACCTCCTCCGCTCGAAAGCGTCTTGCTATATTATAACCAAGCCATGCGAAACCTGCGAATGCAGCGAAGAAGCAGGTGGTAAAGTATTGATATGCCTCGCCCTGTGTTATTCTCCCTGTGTAACGTGAGAAGATATGCATTGGATGTATCTCAGCTACTGTGAGAGCAGACTCAGAAGGTGTGAATATGCGGAGTTGTGATACCATCATAGAGTATAATGGATGAGCGAGGACATTCAGGAGTGAAAATGAAACTACAGCCAATATAAGTATCGCAATCGGATACCCATAAGGTTTTATCCCCCTATAATTCATAATGGAAGAGAGGATACCTAAAACAACGAATACTAACAGTCCAAGAATGAGAGAGAGGACCTGAATCCTGGTGGGTGAGTTAAAGACCGGTATCGGGGCTAACATAATCAGCGGGATAATAAATAGCGGTATTGCGATTATGCAGAGATAATCCGTGCTTTCCCCTCGCACGTGGTCAATTGTATATTGCACAACGGCATAGATGAGCAGGATAAATACAAACAGGGGTGCACCTTTCCATGCGAGGTAATAAAGCCCGAGTGAAAATCCAGCCAGAAAGAGATAAATCGCAGACGCCTTTAATGTTGTCCAATCGCGTTCCATAAACGAATGGAAGGTTATCCCTTTCTCCTTCACCCTCTTTATCGCGATAATAAGGAAGAGCATTGCTATTGTGCTGAACAGTGTCTCCGCGACGTGGTGATCGGTGAACCCCAATAGAGAGCGGGTTAAGAACTGACCTGGTAGCACTGCAATCAGTGCTGCGGATAATAATCCTGCATTCCGGTTCCAGAGTTCTTTACCTATGAAATACACGGGTATAACAGTAAAAGCACCCAATACCGCTGGATACCATGCTCCTATTACCTCTATCCCATGCTGACCGAGCGTGGCATAAGGGTGTCCAAGCCCCAGTATCCAGATGATGACCGCGAGCAGATAATCGAATAGAGGCGCAAAAGGTACGATTGTGCCATGTGGATAATAGGTGAAGGCATCGAAGAAGATGCGTTCTGGGAAGTTATGCAATGTGTTCTCTACCAGCCGCATGTTATACCACGGGTCATTACCACTGAATCTTACAAATGGACCACCGAAAACGCTATTATAGGGTAAAGCGACTCTGATATAAAGCGATAAACAAAATATCAATGCTAATATGGCACCGTAGATCAAAGATGCTTTTTCTATGCTTTTTATATTACTTATTCGTACCATCTTATTTGCCCTCCTTTGATTGCTCCTTTAGAGTTCCTCTTGCTTACTCTTACTATATAATATAAATATACTTATTTATGTATGGGGCGGTCGGTAAATAAAGAATACGCAAAAAGAAACAGGAACAGAATCAATGCCAAACTAAAAAGACTTCTTAGAGGGGGTCGTTACGGGAAATAGCCAAAGATGCTGACTTCGTTCTGATAGGGACTTAATAGGTAGAGTGTTTGAGTATGGCTCAAGGATAATTACGAGTTAGCTTTATATTACCTGTATTCCGCATATTTTGATATAAATTACTTTTGAATTAATTTTAGACATGAATTATGTCATATGAGTACCTATGTCAACGAATCTACTCTCCCCACTCGATTATAGTAGCAAGAACCTTGAGCACCCTGCCCTGGCATAGGGTATAGTAGCCACGGTATGCAAGGAAATCGGCCTCCTGGCAGACGAAATTGATAGGATCGTTGGTGTAGAACGCCAGAAAGTGACCTTGTGGCGAGGCAGTTGTTGCCATGGTCCTGAACGCTCTTCTCATGAATTCGTAGACCGACCACTGTACCTATTCCCTGGATTCATGGGGACGAACCCGGTGGAGATATTGACCAATAAGCCTTCAAGGTGAGTACGAGCATGAAGAAAGCGATATAGACTAGACGCCGTGCCAATTCAGATAAAATATGCCCCATGGCTACTCCAAGGACCACAAACCTGATCTGAAACAGTTCGTTATTTCTCTGGTCATATCTAACAACTCTGACAACTTGCCCGTTTTTATACAGGCTCTGAGTGCTACAGGTGGATAACGAGGGTACCAGAAACGTTATCCGAAGCGAAAGAGGTGCTGGAAACCACAGACACGAGAAAAAATGAGCTGCACCACTCTCGATGGTTACCGCCTCATCAGCATCGGGGTGGAATACGGCGGCGTGAAGCAGCGCTGGGTGGTGGTATTCTTGAAAAAGCGTTTATGAGAAAGCCGAAAACGCTGGAGAAGGAGAAAGAGACCAGGAGGAGAAAGAGGTATGGTATCTCTCCAATCAGGAGTTTTACAACGAAGAAGACGCACTGAAGGCTGCACAGGAGAGGGAAAAGCGATGGAAGTATCACAGGACAAGCGCAACTGCGATGGAGACAAAGAGGAAGAGGGAAAACGTAGGACGGGAGAGACCAGGAAAAGACGAGCCAACACAGAAATAGCAAAGCATTTTGATCAAACTTTCTTTAAGTTTGACGATACGGCGTGTCTTTCAGGTGTTTGAGGAT
>JAGGRR010000092.1 GCA_021159465.1 Methanophagales archaeon | reverse complement strand
AAGCACCCTATCAACGAAAAGCCCGGTAAATCCCATGAGCAACATTATTGCATATGCCATCTCCACGTTATGGAAATACGCGTATTTCGATAGTATGTATCCGATTCCTCTGTTGGATATTCCGGGCATCGCTTCAACACCAATCCGGAGCGCCCAGCACAACAAAAAGCCTACTCTAAGGGCAGTTAGTTTTGCACCGTAACTCGAAATTAGTGCAACCACAAGAATGGGTATCAGAACTGAGTGTAAGAGACCCGTAAGTTGTGAGAGCCCAAACCACACGACCAGCATGGGTGTTATTCCTGCGATTCCAACCCCAGAGGCGAATAACAGAAACCACAAAAATGGATTTAAAGCCCATTCCACCTTTTTAAATCTGTTCATAAGCATTCCCAGTGGCAGACCCACCAGCGATATTATCAACAGCCCCAGCAGTGAGAATGCGAGCGTGCTTCCAAGGTGGTAAGCCAGCGACGGAGAAAATGCGTTTACAACCACAGCGGAGAATGGTGGTAGAGTGAGTGGGTCATGGACTACTCTTGCCAATAGCTCCCAGAACAAAAACAACACGATAAAGGGAATGCTGTGGTAAAACCACCGAACAATTCCCTGTTTATTTCCGTCTTCCATCATTTTATCCCCCCTCCTTCATAAAAAGCTCCTATTATTCCAAATAGAACTACAAAGACATTTCTTTCAGTCATCTTTATGTTCCTCCTTTGTCATTCATGTACATGTATCTTTTCATCTTTTTCGCTTCCTTTTTATTTTATGGTATAGTCGTAACTATCCGCTCTTTGTTCAGATATCTGGTCAGGTATGTTGTGAGTGCCAGTAAAAGCATGGCTACAACAAGCATAGCCCCGATAGCGACCCACGAAAAAACGTACACTCCACCAATCACATTTTTAGTGAAAAAGAGTGCGAGAAATATCACAAAAAATATTGTGGTATTCAGAATCTGGTTTTCTCGCATGCCCAGCAGAAAGTGCCCGAAGCCCAGAAGACCTGCAGCAGCGGCTATGAACGCTGGGACAACAAGAAAGACATGAAGAACGATGGCAGGCGATGGCAGCAGCATTGACGTTGAAAAGATATTTGCAATTATGGTTATCAGGGCAGCTGTCAGTAGGGCGATTAAATAAGCAGGAATAGTAACGCCAACTACTTTTCCGGACCATATTTCTCTCAGGCTAAGAGGTGTACACAGTAATGTTTCTATAATACCCTCTCTTTTCTCATTGAAAAATACCCTTCCTGAGAAGAGGTATGCCATGAATATACCCAGCATCAGCACAAAATAGAAAAGCAGGTTATTAAATTGATCAAATACCGCGGATTCTTCTACTGTTTTGACCCCGACTGCTGTTATTACACTGAACCACACGGCAAAAAATATACCTACAAGCATCTGACTTCTGGTCTTTATAATTCCTTTCATCTCCTTCTTTGCGACCACCCATATCTTATTCATTCTGCTCCCTCCCTTTCTGTACAATATCCAGATACACGTCCTCTAAGGACTTCGTGACCCACTTTATCTCTTCGACTACTATGCCATTTCTCATCAGTACACTCAGAATCGTTGAACTTTTCTCATTACGTATCACGGCTGTTATCCTCGAATCGTCTCGCTCACAATCAGAGACAGAGACGAAATCCAGTGAATTTAAGATGTTTAATGCCTTCTCTGCATCTTTGCTATCAGAAAGAGTGATTTCAACACGGGGCTTATCCATTTTTTCCCTTAAATTTTTGACCGTGTCATGCGCTTTTATCTCACCGCTTTGAAGTATCGCTATCTTTGTGCATATCCGCTGGACCTCATCGAGGTCATGAGAATTGAGGAATATTGTAACACCCATCTCTTCAGAAAGTTGAAGTATCAGGTCCCTCACCATTATCTGCGCCTCGGGATCCAAACCCGATGAAGGCTCATCCAGGAACAAAACTTCCGGCTCGTGTACTATCGCTCTCGCCAAAGCCAATTTCCGTCGCATACCCTTCGAGAACCTGCCAACTTTATCGTTTATTCTATCAGAAAGCCCCACGGATTCCAGGAGTTCTCTAATCCTCCTCTTTCGCTCTATTCTATCCGAGAGCCCATAAAGCTGTGCATAGTAATCCAGATTTTCATAAGCAGATAACCTGTCATATACGCCGTCATCTTCTAAAAGAACGCCAACTTTATTTCTGAGTGCTTCGTTCTCGCCCAGACCCAGATTTTGTCCCATAACAAACGCATTCCCGGATGTTGGATTAAGAAGACCCAGAATTATTCTCAGCGTTGTTGTCTTTCCTGCTCCGTTCGGTCCCAAATAGCCGAATATCTCACCTTCTTTCACTTCAAAACTGACGTCCTTAAGCACTGTCTTCCCGTTAAACGTTTTTGTTAGGTTTTGTACTTCTATCATTTCCTGCTCTCTTTGACCTATTTTTTCAATTCACTCGCCTCTATCTTTACAGCTTTACTCTTTCTAAATATGAATATCCTCGCATGTTGCCCTGAATAAATAAAACCGCCCTTTTCCACCTCCTCAATTAATTTCTTCGCTGACCCCCTGGTCTTTTCAAATGAAAGCACACCCCCTGGTTTTAAAATACGATGTATCTCGGCTATAACATTTCCCAGCCCACCGGCGATGTAACGAAGCCCAAAAATAAATGTAAGGTCTATACTCTGGTCTGGTAGCCCCGTATCAGATGCGTTTGCGAGCATCGGCTTAACGTTCTTCATCCCCTCCCTCTCGATTTTCTCTTTTACTCGTTCAATTGCAAGCGGATGCACATCCACCGCATACACCACGCCTTCTTCTCCTACTATTTTTGCCGCAGGTATCGTAAAGAACCCCGGACCGCAGCCAACCTCCAGCACTTTCTGCCCGTGTTTCAACCCCGCCATTCTCAATAGCTTGTATGGATCACAGAAAACCGAACGAATGGGATTGTCGTGTATCAATGCGAGTATTCTGAACGATAAGTTAGACATGTGTTTTGTTTCTTTATTACTCATTTAAATCCCCCCTTCTTTTCATGCTTGCGC
>JAGGRR010000091.1 GCA_021159465.1 Methanophagales archaeon | reverse complement strand
GGTGCTTGAGGAGCTGGTAGATATACTGGAGAGGTGGGAGAAGCCACCCGAGATGCTTATCATGCCACCAATTGGTGATATTGATGCTATTAAATTCGCTAAGTTGCTAAACACCCATTCTGACACGTTTTTATGGCTTAAACAGGGTATATTTGAGGAGAAAGTGGATGAAGAAGCGTATTTAAAAAGTTTTAAGGCAGGTATACCCGAATGAAGATAGTTCTTTACACCGATCTTGATGGCACTCTGCTTGACCTCTCTAATTACTCCTACGAAGCTGCACTTCCTGCCCTTACAACCCTGAAGAGGCGGAAGATACCTATTGTGTTTTGTACCGCAAAGACCCTGGCAGAGAACGAGTATTATCGTGAAGAACTGGGTATAAGAGACCCTTTTATCGTTGAGAATGGCGGTGCAATCTTCATTCCTCAGGGCTACTTCTCTTTTGAGTTCCATTACACAAAAGAGATGAAGCATTACTGCGTTATCGAGTTTGGTGCGAGATATGAAGAGTTAAGAGAGGCTTTGAATGCCATAAGAGCAGAAACAGGCTTTAAAATAAAGGGCTTCGGTGATATGACACCCGAAGAGGTGGCGAAGGATGCGAATCTGAGCATAGAGAAGGCGAGACTTGCAAAGGATAAGATGTATAATGAGAGTTTTATCTTTGACGAGCCAGCGGAGAAGGAGAAGATTTTATTAGAGAAGATACGCGAGAAAGGATTCAGTCTCACACACGGTGGGAGGTACTACAACATACATGGAAGAAACGCGGACAAAGGCAAAGCGGTAAAGGTACTTACAGAGTTATTCAGGAGGGAATACGGAGTTGAGGCTGTTAGGACGATAGGAGTTGGTGACAGCAGGAATGATATACCCATGCTGGAAGCAGTGGACCAACCAGCGGTGGTGAGGAGGAAGGATGGCACATGGCTCGATCTTCCTCTGAAGAATCTGTATAAAGCGAGGGGTGAGGGACCGGAGGGGTGGGTAGAAGTGGTAAATAAGTTCATATTGTAATGTAAAAATGAGCCATGGGCCCGATGCGATTCGAACGCATGACCTTCGCCTCGTAAAGGCGACGTCATTCCACCTAGACCACGGGCCCAAAACTCCAAGCCCCAATCTATTTTAAATGATTGGTTGTTTATATATTTATCAGTTCCTTAAGTAGAGGAGATAAAAATGCGTGGTGGATTCAGGAAGGGTGTCAGCCTCAACCCCAAGAGATTGAATCAGATGATGAAGCAGACGGGTATAAACGTAGAAGAGCTGAGAGATGTTGAAGAAGTAGTGATAAGGACAACGAATGCTGAACTCGTTTTCTCTCAACCTGAGGTTACAATTGTAGAAGCCCCTGGTACGAAGATATACCAGATAGCAGGAACACCGGTGGAGCAAGCGAGAATTTCGGATGCGGATGTGAAGCTGGTGATGGAGAAAGCAGGCTGCAGTGAGGCAGATGCGAAAACAGCACTGAAAGAGGCAAACGGGGATCTGGCTGATGCTATCTCCAAACTCTGTGGGGAATGAAGATTCAACCAAAACACATTGGAATCGTATGCAGGGGTGAATCGAGAGATATAAGTGTGGTAAAAGCTTTAATCGGATGTATAAGAGAGGGAGAAGGAGAAGGTTTTGAGGTTGTACTTGATCCCGATTCGGCTTATAAACTCGGAATGCAGATGCAGGGCCAGAGGATAAGCGATATGGATGTGGATTTACTGATCTGTGTTGGGGGTGATGGTACCATCCTCCGGACTTTACACTATTTGAAACGTCCAACGCCTGTTCTGGGTGTGAATACAGGTATGATAGGATTTTTAGCAAGGATACAACCTGAGAATGCAGTATCCACCCTGAGGAATCTGATACTGGAAGGTTTTAATGTGGAGAAGCGGCAGCGGCTCTCCATTCGAGTAATGGATGAAGAGATGCCATACGCAATGAATGAAGCAGTGGTAATAACCTCAAAGCCGGGCAAGATGCTTCATTTTGTAATATTCGTGGATGGCGAGGAGTTGGAACGGTTGAGAGCGGATGGTGTAGTATTCTCAACGCCTACGGGCAGCACAGCATACGCAATGAGTGCAGGGGGACCCATTGTAGACCCGAAGGTAAATGCAACGATAATAGTACCAATTGCGCCTTTTAAACTCACCGCGAGACCCACCATTGTGGATATAGAGAGTGAAATAAGTCTGGAGCTTCTGGGTACAAAGGATGCGGAACTGGTTATAGATGGACAGTTTTATCGAAGAATGGTGAAGGAGGAGAAGATAACTATAACAAAAGGGGAGCATGCATTATTCGTAGAGATTTCAGACAGGTACTTCTCCCGGTTACTGGACAAGTTGCGAAGTGGAGAAGAGATATAAATATATATGGGGTATAAATAGTTTTAATGTGGGGGGATAAAAGAGATGAGAGAAGGGAGAATGTTTGCACAGAAGTTGAGTTATAAGGAGGTTCTGGATTCAGAGGGTCGAGAGATGGGAGTTTTGTATAATATCGTGGTGGATGCAAAGACCGGTATACTGACCGAGCTTGTAATAAAGCCAGCATCAGAGCTCGACACGAGCGGGTTTAAGAAGGAGAATGATTATATCCTCATACCATTTGACGCGGTCAAGTCGGTGAGGGATGTAATAGTACTGGATAGTGAGAGAATAAAGACACGGGCGTGACGGGATTTGAACCCGTGATTTGCAGCTCTCTCCCGCTTCTCTCTTATACTTGTACTTAGAGTTAGGAGGCTGCCGCCATATCCTAACTAGGCCACACGCCCAATTTGTATAATTTGTATAATAAGAATAATAGTTCTTTTTATCTTTTTATTCTTAGTAATGTTTTCGTTTATCTTAGCTTATGGCTCCGTTGCAGCGAGAATTGGAAAGAGCAGCAGAGGTAATAAAGAAGCATGACTACGCACGTGTGGTATCGCATTACGATGCGGATGGTATAACAGCTGCAGGTATCATCTGCAATGCTCTGATTCGTAGAGGAATACAGTTCCATGCAACGATAATAAGTAAATTGGACCGGTATTCCATCCAGGAGATGAATGAAGAGCTCATCATCATTGCAGATATGGGCACAGCACAGATGAACCTGATCTTGAAGTTCCTGAAGGAGAAGGATGTGGTAATCCTGGACCATCATACTCATGCGGCATCTTCGCTTAAAAGCTCTTCATCCACCATTCTCATTAATCCCAATCGGCTCTCGTCCAAGAGTGAAGAGAGATTGGGTGGTGAACTTTGCGCCGCTGGACTCTCTTACCTCGTTGCGAGACTGCTGGGTTCTGATGATGAGCGAGGGAACGTGGATCTTGCGGGTCTTGCAATTGCAGGTACATTAGGAGATAAACTGCCACTGGAGAGAGGAATAAACAGGCTCATTCTGGACGAAGCGATAAAAGAGGGTATTGTTACTCCAAGGAAAGGGCTGAAGCTGGGTGATGGCAAGGTTCGCGATTTGATCCTCCTCTCTACTGACCCTTATATTCCACTCGCGGGTAAGACAGAACAGGTGGATAGATTCCTGAACAAGGTGGGAATAGAAGGAGAGAAGAGATTGGAGGAACTGGGAGAAGAAGATGTGAAGCGATTGAGTTCTGCCCTATTATCAATTGCGAGAGAGTCAAACACGGAATTGCGAGAAGAAGCACTGATTGGAACCTCTTATTTGCTGAATTTAGAGGTGGAGAAGAATGTACTGGATTTTATGCGTATGGTAGATGCATGTGGCAGGTTTGGAAAAGCAGGCATGGGTATAGGACTCTGCTTGCGTGAAGAGAAGCTGGTAGAAGAAGCGAAGTCACTGTACATGATGTTCCAGAATAAACTCGTTTCTGAGTTGAACAGGATAGAAGTAGCGAAAGAGGGAGGGATGAAGGAGCTCCCGAATGTCTACTATTTATATGTACAGGAGAAAGGCATAACCGGCGTCCTGGCTGGTATCATCGCCGAATACATAAATACAAGCAAGCCTGTAATTGTACTGAACAGGAAGAATGGTGCGAACGAACACGGTGATACAAAGATATCAGCCCGATGCAGCAAGAAGCTGCTCAGAGAGAAAGGAATAGACCTTTCAAAGGCATTGGAGCAGGCAGCGAGCGAGGTAGGTGGCTATGGTGGTGGACATCCGGTAGCATCAGGAGCATCAATTCCTGAAGGTATGGAGGAGCGATTCATAGCTGCTGTTGACCGGATAATAGGAGAGCAGATACGGACTTCTTAATTCATCCTATCTTCACCAACCCTCTACTTCTATATTCTCAGCAGTCTCCTGCCCCTCTCACGTGCTATATGCTCCTCTGCAGTATCCCAATCGGTATTTGGCGGTGGTATCTTGAGTGGCTGAGGCTCCTCACCGTTTTTCCACAATTGCACTACCGGATGATTCACACGTTTCAGGAATTCTCTCAGCTCCAGCGGATCAACACAATCATCCTCTGTGGCTATCAGCGGGTACATATCCGCGGGAATATACTCCACGAGCATCTCTTTGTACTCCTTTGGTATCCATACCACACGATTCCAGCCGCCATCAGCGCGAACGAACTTCTTTGACCGCGGCGTTCTAAAGGATATACCGCAATATCCGTGATTCTGGAGTCCACCACTGATAAGCCCCGCTAATCTCGAGAACGTCAATCCGAGGGGGGTCTCCCCTGCATACCTCCGGTCTACAAGTCCCAGACCATCCACCTCCGGTATATAAAATATCGCCGCTTCAAAACAGCCACAATTCGTCTGTGGATACGTTATTGAGGAATACATCACCACACGCTTGTAAGTCCTGTTCGATTTCTCATAAATCTTCTCATTTACGCCTGTGTATTCGCCCCCTACGGGGTCTATGCATTCTCCCAGCGGCATCGCAAATATGTATCCATATGGATCGAGGTCACACATCACCTTTGCACCTATCCATGTGATTATCCCGCAATAAGGTGGCCTATCCGGGGCTACCACGCATACATGCGTCGGTGCGAATGTCTGGCAGATGGTACATCCGTAGAAGGTGTCAACGTCCTCATCTGAGAATCGTCTCGCTTGTTTGTCCACACGCTCCCAATATGGTATACAGACACTGTCCACTATCTTCTTCGTCAATTTCGCACCTCCCAGCTCCTCACTCGCTATCAGTATCTTCGCATCCGCTCGCTCGACCATCGGAAACTGTATCTTACAGAGGTTTATCATTGCCTGACCAAGATGCTTAAAGTCATGTTTGTGAGCATATTTCTTGTGCAATCTTAGCCATATCGTGTCCCGCGTGTTGAGCAGCATCCACCCCTCTCCCTCCTCAAGTGCGAAGTATGTCCATCTCGTCAGTAAATCCAGATAATCGGTTGTAAGATGCTTGCCATAATATCTGATCCAGAATCCAAAAGGCAGTGATTGACCCTCTATATCCTTTATCTCCGGTCCTATTACTTCTATCCGTCCATCCTCTATTCGTTCTGCATCGTTCACAACCTCGATGAAGAAGAAACTACTGTATCTGTGCCTCGGTCCGCCCAATTCGCAATACATGTCATGCTTACGCACACGTAGTCCAAACTGCCTGGGCGAGATGTCAAATTTTATACCCTCGAAGAACCTGTCCGGATCAGTAGGTGCGAAGAAGACATTACCTCTGGGCAATGAATCCCAGACCTCTTGCCTCATACGTGCTCCATCCTCCACACTCTCTTCTACTTTCATATCTTACCTTCACCACAGGTTTACTCCTATCTGTTCACCCTCCTCTATACCCTCTTTATTATCCTCTATTATGACAAACCCATCGGATCTCGTTACGCTGGATAAAATGCCCGAACCACTTACCCTTATCGGCTCCACATAATATTTGCCATCATACTCATCATGATATAACCTGACGCGGACGAAATCGGTTCTGCCCACTGCCGATGGTATCTTCTTGCTAACAACCGCGAAGACCTGCCTTATCATTGCCCCTTTTAGCCCATGCATCGCTTCTATAAGGGGTCTAACAAGCATCTCAAATGCCGCAATCATTGATACTGGATACCCCGGTAGGCAGAAGATGGGTTTTTCATTTATGATTCCAAAGCCAGTTGGCTCTCCCGGTCGAATAGCAACGCCATGAAATATCATCTCGCCTAAATCCTCCACTACATCCCCAATAAAATCACGGTTACCCACTGAACTACCGCCGCTCACCAGTATAGCGTCGGCGTCGCAGTCTGTAATACAGGATTCAATTGCAGCTTTTAGCGCGTCATAATTGTCCCTCACTATGCCCATTCTGGATGGTTTCGCTATCATACCCATCAACGCTGCCAGTACATAACTGTTCACGTCCGCGATTGCCCCTTTCGAACTGCCCTTTGGATCATACAACTCGTCTCCCGTTGATAAAATCCCGATAATACCTCTTTTATACACTTTCACACGACTCTTGCCAATAGATGCAAGCATACCGATGTCAGCGGCTCGAAGTACCCGCCCCTTATTTAATATTATATCCCCGCGCCTCACATCTTCGCCCTTGAAAGAGACATTTTTTCCTGGCGTAACAGGCTTAAAGATCTCCAGCTTCGAGTCCCTCTCCCTCCCATATTCTAACATGAGCACTGCATTACTACCTTTCGGCATCGGCATACCTGTTTGTACGGGGATATACTCTCCCTCGTTCAGCTCCTCTGACTCCGAGCCTGGTTCACGCCTGTGAAGAACCAGAGGTTTATCCGGTGCTGCTCCAAAGGTATCCTCAGCTTTCACTGCGTAACCATCCATAGCAGCGCGGTTAAAAGGAGGGCTATCCATCTCAGAGATGATGTCTTCCGCAAGAACCCTACCAGCAGCGAGATCAAAGCTGACTTCCTCTACACCCACACGCCTCACATGCCTTAAAACCATGCTCTGTGCTTCTCTCAATGGTATAAGCGTACGAAAAAGTTTCATCTCACCCTTAAAATAATATAATCTTCAACTACAAATTTATCTTCATTTTATGGATATAGAAAAACTCTGGGAGATCCTCTACAGAGAGCGAAATACTGCCTCGCTCCAGGAATTACCTGATAGATTCTGTGAGGATGTGAGGGATTACATCGCCAAACTGGAGACTGAGAAGGAGGAGGCGGATGAGACCAGAAAGGGCTTTCTGGAAGACGAAATGAGGAATGCGAGGATGAAGATAGAAGATATAATAAGGAGGAGGATAGGGAAGATAATAAAACTTGCCAGCTCGGGCATGGATACACCGCCTAAAGGAATGCTGGATGAGGAGCGGGAGATGTTTCAAGCGGTGAAGAGCCAGGTGGAAGAGGGCAGAGCGCGGATATTCGCTTATATCTTTGGTAAGCCCGCACTGATAAGAAGCAAGCCGCAAAAGCAAGAGAAAACACATACTGAACGTTATAATGAAAAAGATAATGATGATACAGATAACAAGCACAGTAACCAGTATGATATGGTCAGGATTCTGGAGAATATCCCGACCTTCATGGGTACAGATGGTAGGATTTATAAAGTGGGAAAAGAAGATGTTATCATGTTGCCGAAGACCAATGCGGAGATATTATGTAATCGAGGTGTTGCAATGCGATTCGAAGCGTATAAGAGGGAGAGAGGTGAGAGGATAAGATGAAGATGCCGAAGCGAGTAAGGATTTTCTGCCCTTTCTGCGGGCGACATACGGAGCATGAAGTGGAGAAGGTGAAAAAAGGCAGACCTTCCTCTTTAAACTGGATTGTCAGGCAGAAGAAGCGCAAATCGGGCATAGGGAATAGCGGCAAATTCTCCAAAGTACCTGGTGGAGACAAACCAACGAAGAAGGTCTTTCTCAGGTATAAATGCATGGAATGTAAGAAGGCACATCAGAGGGAGGGTTTCCGGGTTTCCAAGCTCGAGTTCGTTGAATAAATAGCATAGGCAGAGGAGGGATGAGAAGATGAAAAGGGAAACGAGGAGCAAATTCCTAAAGTTGAGATGCGATGACTGTGAGAATGAGCAGATTGTATTTGACCACGCAACCACTACGGTTAGATGTAACGTTTGTGGAAGGACTCTGGTCGAACCACGGGGTGGTAAGGCAGAGATAAAGAGCAGGATAATAGATGTTCTCGGATGATTGATTGCTCAATTGACAATTGAGGTGACAGGAGAGGATGCCAAAGCCTAAGGAGGAATGGCCTGAGAAGGGGGAACTGGTAGTATGCACGGTGAGAGAGCTCAAGACCTTTGGGGTATTCGTTAGTCTGGAGGAGTATGGAGGTAAAGAAGGCTTTATTCATATCTCTGAAGTCTCCACCGGCTGGGTAAAACACCTCAGGGATTACGTGAGGGAGGGGCAGAAGATAGTCTGTAAGGTACTGGCGGTGGACGAAAGGAGGGGACATATAGACCTATCATTGAAGGCGGTGAAGGAAGGGCTGAAGCGGGAGCGGATAAAAGCGTGGAAGAATGAGAAGAAAGCCAGGAAGTGGCTCTCTCTCGCTGCCATTCCAGAGTCTGAACTTCAGGAACTCGAGACGAAGCTCGTGGATGCCTATGGTAGTCTCTATGATGCATTCCAGCAGATATATAAGACAGGCAAGCGCGCATTAACTGAGCTCGGGATAGAAGAAGCACTCGCTGATAAGATACATAAGATCGCTCTTGCCAATGTTAAGCCGCCTTCCGTGCATATAACCGGGTATGTGGAACTGAAATGCCCCCTGCCTAATGGGGTGGAGATAATAAAGAACGCTTTGATGGAGGCGAAGAAGGTTGCCAAAGACGGCTTCGAATGCTCTTACGTTGGTGCTCCGCGTTATCGGATACGAATCACTGCACCGGATTATAAGAAAGCAGAGAGCATACTGAACGAAGCGGCAAATGCCGCCATTGAGATATTAAAGCGAAATGAAGGATATGGGAGGTTCTATCGGAATCTACCATAAAATCATATCGGAATCCCCTTCTCCCTCAGATAATCTTTTATCTCCCCAACAGTATAAGTGCCATAATGGAAAATACTCGCAGCCAGGCATGCATCCGCGCCATTCACAAAACCCTCGTAGATGTGCTCTAAAGTTCCGACACCACCAGAAGCAATTACAGGAATGTCCACAGCTTCGGCAATTGCTTTTATAATAGGGATATCATATCCTTCCGTTGTCCCATCCCTATCTTTTGAAGTTAGCAATATCTCCGTAGCACCAAGCGCCTGCACCTCCTTCGCCCACTTTATTGCATCAATTCCCGTGTACTCACGCCCACCATAGATGACTACATCATACCATGCACTTGTTTCCTCTTCTAATTGTACCAGCGTTTTGCCTTCAATGTCCTCAAACTTCCTCTTGCAGTCAATAGCAACTACGATACGATCTCCAAACCTCTTCGCAGCTTCTTTTATCAACTCTGGATTCTTAACTGCGGCTGTATTTATACTTGCCTTATCAGCGCCGGCATCAAATACCTTCTCAAAATCTTCTATGCTCTTTATCCCGCCCCCCACGCATAAAGGAATAGATACCTGCTCGGCTATCTTCTCTACAACTGAGACCATTGTATCCCTACCCTCGTGGGATGCAGATATGTCGAGAAAAACGAGTTCATCCGCTCCCTGTGCATCATATCGCATTGCGAGTTCAACCGGGTCGCCCGCATACCTGAGCTTCTCAAACTCTATTCCCTTTACTACCACTGCCTTACCCTGATCATCGAGCGTTGTATCAAGGCAAGGTATTATTCTTTTTGCCATTTCAGTTCCCCTATTGGAATTCTATCGTTGCCGGTGGCTTATCAGTTAAAGAATAAAGCACATGCACAACTTCCGGAATCTCCGTCGTAATTCTCCTATCTATCCTCTTTAAGACTTCCCAGGGAACATTAACCGCCTCTGCAGTAATAGCATCTTTGCTTTTGACCAGTCTAACCACGATTATGCAGCCAAACGCTCTTTTACCTTCTCTAACCCCGGTAGCCCTGTCGTTCATCAAAACCGCCATACTCTGGAATGACTCGATGTCAGAAGTTTCCTCTTCTACAATCTTTGTAGCTCTTCTTTCTATCTCTACACGCTCAGGCGTCACTTCTCCAAGTATTCTCGTAGCAAGTCCGGGACCGGGGAAAGGTTGGCGCTCCGAAAACTCCGGAGGCAAACCCAAACTCCTGGCAACTTCTCTTACCTCATGCTTGTAGATTTCCCGTAAAGGCTCAACAATCGTTAGTCCATAACTTTCTGGGTCAATACCTATCTGTTCAAGAATGTTGTGCTGGGTCTTGATTCCTTTCACAGTTTCAACAACGTCTGCCGCTATTGTTCCCTGAATTAAATGAGATGCGTTCTCCTCTCGCACAACCCTTGCGAGTACCGAGTAGAACGTGTTTCTAAATGCTTTCCTCTTCTCTTCGGGATCAACAATTCCTTTCAAGGCATCAAAAAACTCATCAGCGGCATCCACCAACCTTGTGTTTATATTCATCTTTTTGAAAAAGTTTGTTACCTGCTCTGCCTCGCCTTCGCGCATCAACCCATCGTCAATGAAAACTGCTACCAATTGGTCTCCTACCGCACGATGCGTGAGCACTGCACAAACAGTTGAATCCACCCCACCAGAAACCGCTATGACTGCCTTCCCATCTCCTATCCTTTCCCTTATCTCATGGACCTGTTTTTGTATAAATTTTTCTGGCTCGAACATTTTTCCTTTTTTCCTCTCCTCAGCCAAGCAAAATACCTTCCATCATGTCCTGTTCCACTTCATGCATCATTGGTATCCCTGTAACCTCCGAAGCAAGCCTGCTAAGTGCCGCAATATCGTTTCTATCTATCAAATCCAGTTTGAACTTACGAGTGCCGGCGAGCAACTGCTTTAAACCAAGTCCTAACCTCTCGCTAAGATAAGTGTAAACACCAACTGCAGACCACGGTATCTCCTTACCTACTTTATCGCCATAGTTACTTTTTATCTCCTCAGCAGCAATAAAGAACTTTTCCGGGTTGTTGCCATATTTATTTGCGAAGTCTCTCGGTAACCTGTTCTTTTCTGCGAGTTCAGTAAAATAAAGGGCTTTCATCGCTGCTGTCAATGGCGACCTTGCCATTGTGATAGATTTCACGAAAGGACCTTTGCCATTGTTCCCATCGAAATTGCTCATTGCTATCGCCTTGAATATCTGCGTCTCGTTGACGAACCCGCCAGCCATGCTTATATCAGGCACGTATTTTCCTTCACGGAGCAATATCCTCGCACACTTCAATATCTGCGATTCTAAATATACGGTGGGCGTGCTCATCTCATTCATCATCGGCACCGGGCTCATCCCCGTCCCTCCACCAGCTCCATCAAACGTTATATAATCCACTTTTGATTCTGATGCCACTTTCATCGTCCATGCAACGTCCACAGGGCGATAAGCACCGGTCTTTATCGTTACATATTTTGCACCCATACCACGTAGCCATTCAACATCCTCCACGAAATCGCGCTCCTCTGGGAATCCTACACGGCTGTGCCGCTCGAATGTCTTGAACAACCCATCTTTGAACGCTTCTTGAACTGCAGGCTCTTCTGGGTCTGGCAGCACGATATATCCCCTCTTCTTCAGTTCCAATGCCCTCTCCAGCGAAGAAACACGTATTTCACCACCTATTGCCTTTGCTCCCTGCCCCCATTTCCGCTCTATTATATTCACTTCCAACCTTGATACCACATATTCATCCACTCCCCATCTCTGGTCTTCAACGTTTGTTTGCACGGCTACATCTCCGTATTTGCCGTCCCAGTATTCTTTGAAAAGTCTTACCCTTCGTTCCATCTCCGGAGATTTCGTCACTTTTCCGTTCGTGAATACCGAGTCTTTATCAACACCGCAAACGTTCTCTCCGATAATTATTATTATTCCTGAGAGTGCGGCGCCGATAGCAAGTGCATCCCAGTTGTTTTTTCCCACCGCAGTGGACCCGAAGGCGCCCGCTGCCAGCGGTATTTTTAACGGAATCCCACCTATCTTCGATTCTATATCCGCGTTATGGAACAAAGCGACATCCGACTCTGGTTCGATCCCTTCTGCGCCTCGCAACCGCGAAAGGATATTGAAGTCAGACCAATCGAGTCCATAATCCTTGTTCGAGGCTGCAGTACTCCATCCAAATTGCTCCGGCTCCGGATACAATACCTCTCGTCCCCTGAACGCACTCTTTCCAATTTCGCAGAGCACCGTGCACTCCTTCACGCATATCGGACACATTCCACTCAGTGTATTCACATCTCTCCTTCTCACGGACGTTCCCGTGGTAGACCTCGCGTTTGCATATACATCTGTCATTTCAATCACCCCTTATTGTTTGCAATGTAAAAGAATACGGATTGGTTAAGCAGGAAGAACAAATTCCCATCTGGTCCAGTATCATGCCGTAATTCCTCATCTTCTTATTAAAAGCAAATCTTTTTATCTTTTTTATTCCCGCATCATCCAGCTTTTTCGTTTCTATTGCCTTCTTTGAAACATTTACGAGCTCCTCTCCCGCTTTTGTCCGTATTATTAATGACGTGTATCCATCCGGCGAACCCGAAGAACCTGCGGAAACATCCGCAAGCTGTGAGGTGAAATCTTCACATATCCTGCATGTATCCCGTACGCAAGGGTCCAGTTCTTTAGTTGGAATACCGTACTCTTTGTCCTTTGTAACCACCATAAATTTACCCTTTGTAACATAAAACCGCTCTACCTCTTTGATCTCTATTCCCCGTTCAGCGAGGAAGATAACCAGATCACGGTGCCAGAAAGCCTCAGTGCAAAAAAGCCCGATCAAGACCTTCACACGGTCCAACTCCAGAGCAGGGTCATGCAATGCTTGAAGTCTTCTCACTGCCTCTATATTACAGCCCGTGCCGACCATTGCAATATTTTCATAGCCGCGGTCTATCGCCTCCCAGACGCCCAGCACAGAAGGGCAGGCTGTGTATTTAGGACCTATGCCGAGCAAAACTTCTTCTGGGGTGGTGGCGACGAAAGGTTCGGCTTTCCAATCTTCTGTCCGAATAGCGACAACGGCGGCATCTATAAATCCATTTCTTAACGCTTCACATAGCATTGCTGTTATAAGACTGCCATCCTGCCCCACCTTTCTTACACCCTCCTCCGTTGCTCTTGCACTTATTATTTCTTTATAGTGTCCCAGAATTCGTCCCTCGGGACTGGAAGCACAGGGGCTGAAATCACATACGCCATAATCCTTCCTCGGGCACTCCTCCTCACATAAACGGCAAACTGCAAATGAGCGAGGACAGAAACTGAAACAAAAGCCTTTTGACACCGTACCGCCACAGCCTTTGTCAAACACCACTTCTTCCTCTTTATACTTCTCAAAATCCGGTATGAACGCCGCACACGCACCACAATAGCAGCATACCGGGAAGTTTCTTTCGTTTGCCATAAACTACATTTTCCTCCTTTTCCTTTTTATCACTAATATTTCCTCTTACTCTCTAACAAGAAGAGGATATAAAAAAACTATTTGAGAATTTTTCATAAAAGTTATGAAAGACATAAAAAAGACGGAAGGATGAGTAGGATGGGCTACCCAGTATAAAAAAAAGGTTTTCGCTCATCGTAGAGTACTTCTGTAATTATTTCCCATGGACTCATAAAGCATCAAAGAACTTATCGCAAGTAATTGTTCCCGTTTCACGAGATTCTCCTCAATTTTTCTATTAACTTCTCAATATCCTCTGCTGATACCTCTACTGCCTCTTTAGGCATTTCATTCTCATAGAAGTTTTTATACAAAGCATTCGCGGTATTAAAGAACCTGATGATATCTTTATCTCCGCTCTTTATGGAAAGCACATTTACAAAAGCCCACAAACTACCATGCTCCTCTAACTTCAAACCTCTCTTTGCCGCCAACATTTTTATTGTTAATGCCGTTGCACCCCAAAACTTCTCCGATGCCTGCACCAAATCTCCTTTCTTCAATAGTTCCCTCGCCTCATCAAGGTATTTCTCACTCAAGATTTGGTAGTGTTCTACAAGCCCCTTGGGATCCAGTTCCTCGTTCAAACTCTTGCTCAGTAGTTTAACGCCTAACTCCTCGGGTAGATATCCCATCTCCTCTGCCTTTTCGCTTAGCTTCTCGCTAAGCTGGCGCGGCAATATGATAGAAGCAGTCCCCATTTGTATTCATTCCCCGTGTTGTGATTGATTATTATGATGGCATATAATAAATGCGTTGTGCTCAAGTCGGTTTTTACGAAATATCGGCATTGGTAAGCTCAGAGTGGGTGGAATAGGCAATGCGGATTTTTTGAAAGCACAGGTTTTCTTTTTGGGCAAAAAGAAAAAGCGTCACAGTTTCAGATCACAGTCACAGCACCGATAAATACTCCTTCAACTCCCATTCCGTCACGTTCACACGATACCTGTCCCACTCCACCTTCTTGGAGGTGATGAAGTTGTTGAAGATATGGTTGCCCAAAGCTTCTCTCACCAGTTCGCTCTTCTCTGTCAGTGTAATTGCCTCAATCAAACTCCCGGGCAGCGTTTTTATGCCTTCCTTCGCCCTTTCCTCATCACTTAGCCGGTA
The DNA here is from genome assembly GCA_021159465.1 of Methanophagales archaeon. Classification (NCBI taxonomy): domain Archaea; kingdom Methanobacteriati; phylum Methanobacteriota; class Methanomicrobia; order Candidatus Methanophagales; species Candidatus Methanophagales archaeon. The sequence continues at coordinate 15,878 of JAGGRR010000091.1, read as the reverse complement.
AACATCCTTCTCCGTAGGGGGTGGCAACTCATATTTGTTCTTTATTCCGGCTAATCCTGCTGCGAGCATCACAGAAAACGCTAAGTAAGGATTGCATGCAGGGTCAGGACTGCGGAATTCCACACGTGTCGCTTTCTCTTTATTAGGCTTATACATTGGCACTCGAACGAGTGTAGAGCGGTTGCGACGCGCCCATGTAATGTATACAGGTGCTTCATATCCCGGGACCAACCGTTTATACGAATTTATCCATTGATTAGTAACAGATGTTATTTCGGGTGCGTGTTTAAGCAATCCTGCGATATACCCTTTGCCTACATCAGACAGGTGATATTCGTCATTCTGATCAAAGAAAGCGTTTTTATCACCTTTAAATAAGGATTGATGCACGTGCATTCCCGAGCCATTCACACCGAAGATTGGCTTTGGCATGAACGTGGCATAACATCCGTGTTGCTGTGCTATCTCCTTTACCGCAATTCGGTAAGTCATTACCTGGTCTGCCATCGTCAGAGCATCCTTATATCTGAGGTCTATCTCGTGCTGAGAGGGAGAAACTTCGTGATGGCTGAATTCCACTTTTATTCCCATAGCCTCCAACATCAGGATTGTTTCTCTTCGCATGTCGACTCCTGCATCCAATGTCGTTAAATCGAAGTATCCACCCTCATCCAGCACCTCTGGATTTTTTCCATTCTTAAAATAAAAGTATTCCAGCTCGGGACCAACATAAAAGGTATAGCCATATTCTTTCTCCAGCCGTTCCAGGCTCCTCTTCAATATATACCTCGGGTCGCCTTTGTATGGACTACCGTCAGGATTCTGAATATCGCAGAACATCCTCGCAACTACATCCTCCTTTGGTCTCCATGGAATAATCTGAAATGTAGCAGGGTCGGGTTTTGCGACCATGTCGCTTTCGTCAATTCTAGCAAACCCTTTTATCGAGGAGCCGTCAAAACCCACGCCCTCGTCAAAGGCGGTTTCTAATTCAGAAACTGTAATAGAAACGCTCTTCAATCTTCCCAGAATATCGGTGAACCAGAGTCCGACAAATTTCACATCTTGATTTTTTATCACTTCAAATACTTCTTCCCTCGTCTTTTCCTCTTTTTCCATTCCCATATTGTCCACAGACTTCTATTGTTTTTATTTCACTCATAAAAAGAGAAAGAAGAACGGATTTTTTTGTATCCGCTATTCTTCCCAGCCCATTTTTTTGCTATCCAAAAATTCTTCACATTTCCCGCGCAAAGGCAACCCAGGTTTCCGTTGATGAGACATCCCTGCTCTGGTGGAGGAAATCTACTATTATTTTTGGGTCTTCCGCCTCGTAAATCCATATCGCATCATACCTGCCCAGCGTATGATACACTTGCAGGAACTTGACGCCTTTGGGCGGATTCTTGACTATCTCGTCACCGAATTTCCTCGCAGCTTCCACCATACCCGGGTTGACTTTCACGCAAGTTATGAACAACATCTTTTCTTTTCGCACCTCCTCAATCTCTCTTAAGGATTTAAGTATAAATAAAGTTATGTGTGCTCACTTTCGCTCTCCTTTACGATACGACCTGACTTGTTCGAGAACCACAGGATAGTCGGCAAATAAAGCTCCCAAATCTACTGTTCCAACCAGGTCAAAAATGCCCAGAGCTGCTACCACATCCCCTTTCCTATTCCGAATCGGCGCAACAACTACCGGCACACCTGCATATTTACCCTTAAGGAGATTAGTGTGTATCACCCGATTCTCCTTCAGTACCTGCTCTAATATCGGACCGGTGTATTCAAAGTCTATAATTTCTCCTTTTTCCACTCTAACGCCCTTTTTATTCCTGCTTCGCATTGCAACTGGCATTACAAACAAGTCGTTCACCGCTTTCGCTATCGGTGCGATTTCTTCTGCCGTTGCGTCCTCATTTACTACTATACTCAATTCTTCTACTCCCATTTTTACACCTTCTCTTTTTCTTTTAATTTAATATTCTATTCCTGAAATTGTGCTGCGGGTTTCATTCCAATAATGCTTGACCTTCTCCATGTGAGTAGCTATATCAGCCATCTCGATTATTCGGGCGCCTGGCTCTCTACCGCTAAGAATGATATCCGTATGACCCCTTTCTTCCAACAGCTTAAAAACATCGTCTTCTGTTAACAGTTCGAATTTTACCGCGTACAATATCTCATCCAGAATCAAAAGGTCAGCTTGTTTTTCACGTAGCACTCTATGAGCTAATTCCAAGCCCTCTTTAGCTTTTTTGAGATGTATCTCTCGCGATTCTCCGTCCTTTAAAAAACCCGGAGTGCCGCAAAGATGTATCTGTAAGTTGTCGAGGTTCTTTAGAAACTGGTATTCCCCGGTAGTTGGTCTTCCTTTCATAAACTGCAATATCACTACTCTTTTATTATGGCCCAACGCCCTTATGGCATGACCAATAGAGGCGGTTGTCTTTCCCTCTCCCTTCCCGTAGTAGACGATGATTTTTCCCGCTCCTGAGTTCATAAATGTATATCTCTAATAGAATATAGCGCTGCTTACCATAAATAAGTAATTATCCATGTATGGACATGCATTTTTTTAATACTTCCACAGACACGTCACATAAACCGAAAGGAAAGGGGAAAAGGTTAAAATCCTGTCTTACAAGGCATGTCTCCTATCATATGCCCTTTAAGATGGCTATGACTATAACGATGACGATGGGATAGCACCAAATATTTATTTTACATAAATTTGGAATTCGTCAATAGGCATTACGTTACTTTGTCCTTGTGGTATGGTTATATCAGGTTAGTATGCTATTATGAGCGATGAGAGCGGTGGTACTGTTATCCGGTGGTTTGGATTCGATACTGGCTTTAAAGCTCATTTTGGAGCAGGGGATAGAAGCGGTAGCGTTAAACCTCCTGCTACCTTTCCTGAGCGAGAAAGAAGACTACGCAGGTGCCACGGCACGGAGGTTTGGGGTGCCACTTGTGAGAGTGGAAGCAGGCGAGGAATACCTGGGGATATTAAGAAGCCCGAAGTATGGCTATGGTTCAGCGATGAATCCCTGCATAGATTGCCATATTTATATGCTCCGGAAGGCGAAGGCAGTTGCGAAACAGGTGGATGCATCTTTCATTGTTACCGGTGATGTTCTCGGCGAACGACCAATGAGCCAGCACAGACGAGCACTGGCACTGGAGGATAAGGAAGCGTGTGTGGAGGGTGAAGTCCTGAGACCACTATCAGCGAGATTGATGCCCGAGACAATTCCAGAGCGAGCGGGCTGGATAGACCGGAGCAAGCTTCTCGCGATAAGAGGGAAGAGCAGGAAGTCTCAGATTGCACTTGCAAAACGATACAATCTTGGCGGTGCTTATCCGACCCCCTCTGGAGGCTGTCTATTAACCTGTCGTGAGTTCTCATCGCGGGTACGCGATATACTGGTGCATGATGAGGATAGAGCACTGACGATGAAGGAGGTTGAACTGCTGAAAGTGGGCAGACATTTCAGGTTCGGTGCCTCGAAGATAATAGTGGGCAGGAACGAGCAAGAAAATGAGGTTCTAAAGCAGTTGCGGGATGTAGATGATTATCTCTTTGAAGTTCAGGGTTATAGTAGCCCGATAACGATTTTAAAAGGTTTTAAGAGTAGAGAAGCAGTGGAACTCGCGGCAAAGCTGACTGTGAGATATTCTGATGTTGACGCAGATGCAGATACAGAGGCGGTGGTGGAATATTGGGCAGGAAATGAAAAGAGCAAGATGGTTGTTCCGCCTTTAAAAGAATCTGATTCTGATATTGCTCGCTTCAGGATATAAGTTATGCAATATACACTATAAGATGAGGACGGAGATGAGGATAGCATGGAAGCCCTGGGAGCTAGCATCAATAGCTGCTCTCACAGCTATATTCATTGTAATAGCCACAATCAATCTCGGTGCTCTGGAGATACCCTCATCCTGCTGGCAGCCCCACGACCACGGTACTGACACTGGTACTGGTACTGGCATTAATGAGGTTGTACTTGACTTCGGTGCTGTTCAGCCTCTGGGCGATGTTTATATCTTCCTGCGCGATGCAAACCGAACGGTGTTCGACCTTTATGGCTCTACATCTACATCTACACCACCCAGCGGTGATGGGTGGAGAAAGCTCTACTCCTATGATAACTTAGAGAAGGTCCACTTTTGCAACTGGGATAAGATAGAACTGAACACCAACGCGCGATTCCTCAAGTTCCACTTCACGAACGAATCAACGGGTAAAATAGGTGAGATACTGGTATTATCCAGAGCGAACAGGAGAATAGCAATCAAGGACATAGAAGGAGAAGGTAGCTCGAGATTGATTGATGAGCAGGATCGTGTGCAATTACCTGTTACGCAGAAGGATGGTGCTTATTTTGATGAAATGTACTTTGTACGAACAGCGTGGGAATATCTGAACTTAAAAGAGCCGTATGAATGGACGCACCCACCACTTGGAAAACTCATAATCGCACTTGGTATCCTCATATTTGGTATGAATCCTTTTGGATGGCGATTTCTGGGCGTACTCGCTGCTGCTGCGATGATACCCATTATGTTCAGCTTGAGCAGACTTATGTTCAAGAGTGGCGGAGCAGGCATCTTCGCCGCTTCTCTTCTAACCTTTGATTTCATGCATTTCTCACTCGCGCGATTAGCAACAGGCGAGATCTATCTCGCTCTTTTCTCACTCCTCAGCTTCTTTTTTGCTTTCCTTTACCTCTACAGGGGAAGCCCCTATGCTCTATTCCTCAGTATCGTCTCATGTGGTCTTTGTTTCACTGTGAAATGGACTGCATTTTTTGGTTTTATTGCTATTCTGGCTCTCATGTTGGTATGCAAGAAGCGTGATTGGCAACTGATCCTGGCGGGTCTGCTGGTATCTGCTGCGATTTATCTCGCAAGCTATATACCTTCAATGCTCGCAGGTGGGGGGCACGGTCTGATTGATGTCTTCAAATTGCAGTTTAGTATGTTCGGGTATCACGCCGGCATCAGGGCTACACATCCCTTCTCCTCGCCCTGGTGGAGCTGGCAACTGATGCTAAAGCCACTCTGGATGTACTCCAACACGCTTGATGGCACAGGTACAGTTTCAACAGTCGTTCTGATGGGCAATCCGGCGGTATGGTGGGGCAGTATACCCGCATTGGGCTTCATCGTGATACAGAGATTGATAAGGAAGTTTGATTATACAGCACTCTTCATCATCCTGCCTTTCCTGCTGCTATGGCTGCCCTATGCGCTCATCACACGGATACTCTTCATTTATCATTTCGTGGCTGATGTCCCCTTCATGATACTCGCTATTACTTACTGCATGATGATGCTACAAGAGAAGAGGCGGTTATTTTTATTTGCTATGTTAAGCTTCGTTATCCTCGCAGTTGCTCTTTTCGCACTATTCTATCCGGTTATATCGGGCTATCCCATCACAGTAGGCTATAAAGATAGTCTGAAGTGGCTTACTGGTTGGATATTTTAAATCAATATCGCCCTCATGAGTACCCCGACGGTGAGAGAAACGATAAGCATCAGCCCGGTCGCTTTTAGCATATCTCTGATCCCTAATTCCTTGAGCAGGATGACGAAAGTAGCCACACATGGGAAATATGTGCTTAAAATCACACATGAAATAGTCAATTGCTGTGGGGTCATTCCCAGTGGTAATAGCATACCGACAGCGATGTCCTTCCTCAAGAAGCCCATGATCAGGGCAACTATTGCCTCCTTGGGCAAGCCAAGCAGGGTAGTGAGAACAGGTGAAAATAGCCCTGAAAGTAACTCTATCACCCCTGATATATATAGCAGATTCATAACGAAGACGCCCAGCAGGACAAACGGAACAGCCTCCACCAGGAAGCCATAAGCCTTCGTCCACGTCTTTTTCAAGAGCGTTACAGGGTCTGGTTTGCGATACGGCGGGACTTCCAGCAATAGTTCAGGACTCTCACCTTTTATTATCCTCTTCAATACCAGTCCCAGAGAGATGTATAACAAAGCGAGAGTGCCGTAAACCATGAGTATCCACCTCATACCATATTTGCCAAGAATACCAAATATCATCGCTGATTGTGCCATACAGGGTACCGCTATAGCCATCAATGTGGCAGCAATGAATCGTTGCTTCTCTGTCTCCATTATCCGTGTGGCTAATGCGCCCGGGACGTTGCAACCCAGACCTAATATTGTGGGTACAATTGCAGAGCCGTGTAAGCCCAGCTTGTGCAGTCCTGTATCCACAAGCACCGCGAGTCGAGGCAGATAGCCTGTGTCTTCAAGCAGGCTGAGCATGAGATAAAATGTGACCACAAACGGCAGGACCATATCAAAAGGGACATATAACCCTGTTGTCAGAAGCCCGAACGACTGTGTGAAATCAAGAGATTCGAGTGTGGACTTACCTATCAGTATCTCATGTACCAGCCCCTTGGGATAAAATGTATTCACAACCCCCACTATCCACGGACCATAGTAATCATAGAATATCGGGTCCATCAAATATTCTATTATCAGATTCCCTATCCGGATGATGAATAAAAATATCAGGAATATCACAATCACCGCAATTGGTATACCGGTCGCGGGCTTCACGGTGATATCAGCTATGTGCTCCCGGATAGTATGGTGTCGGTGATGCACAACCTGAACTTTTCGGATGATGTCTCCTATTTTCCGCCACCGCTCTTCCTCGGTCATCGGCTTGATCTGCTCTGATTGCTTCGCAGCACGTAATTTCAATGTCAATTCCTTTACACCCTCACCGGATATAGCACATGTCGGAACCACAGGTACTCCGAGTAGCTTCTCCAGATGCCGTACGTCTATATCAATGCCTATGTGCTTTGCCTCGTCCGAGAGATTCAATGCGATGATGGTCGGCTTTTTCATGCCCAGTATCTCCAGTGTGAGATACAGATTGCGTTCCATGTGAGTCGCATCCACCACGTTTATTATTATATCCGCTTCCTGGAGCATGGTACGAGCCACCTCTTCCGCCTTCGAGATCGGCTCTAAGGAGTATGTGCCGGGTACATCAATCAACTCAAACTTTTCTCCGCCTATGTGCGTGTAACCCTTCGTGAAGTCAACGGTTGTACCAGGATAATTGGATGAGATCACATTCACACCGGTGAGGCGCGAGAAGAGGACACTCTTGCCCACATTTGGACAGCCCATCATTGCTATCCGCTTCATCTTTCTACCCCTGTATCTTCTCTATTAATATACGCCTCGCCATTCCAAGCCCGATTGCTATCTGGGTACCCTCAACATTTATGACCAGCGGTCCCCTTGCAGGCTGCATCGCTATCATCTCTACCATTTTACCCTCCATCAGACCCATTGTCCTGAAGTGGCGTTGGCGCCCTCTACCATGCCCCAGAGCAACTATTCTCGCCTTTTCTCCCGGTAAGAGAGTCGTGAGGGGTGCTACCTTTACATCTCTACCGCTCATTCGTCATCAGTATAATGAAAAACAGTCTCATGAGAAAAAAATGATAAAGATATATAAAGAGGTGGTCAATTGAATAGTAAGATGCCGAAAGAGGTAAGCCTGGCAGACATAATGAAGATGATAGAGGAATACGAGGTGGTGGAGCTGGAGGACGTAAGGATAGAGGGCGACGTGGAGATAGAGTTAGGAACCGTTATAGCCCCTGCAGTAATACAGGCATTGCAGCAGCAACAGCAATTACAGGTGAGGAAAGAGGCTGTGGAGCTGGTAGAAGCCCGCTTTGAGGTTGGGAAAGCGGAGTGGAATGGCGAGATAGAGGAGGTAACAATAGGAGCTACGTCTGCCGATGGTGGTACCAGAGAGCGCACAGTGACAATAGGTGGTGAGAAAGCTCTGCCTTTCTATAACTTCGATCATCCAATGCCACACCCGCCGGTGATCTCCGTAGACTGTTTTGACATGCCAATATCGCTGGCAAAGGCTGTGCGGGAGCATTATCAGGATGTGATGGAGGACCCTGGAGAGTGGGCGAAGAAGAATGTTCACAAATTCGGTGCTGATATGGTTACGATTCATCTGATAAGTACAGACCCAATGATAAAGGACACACCCGCACGAGAGGCGGCGAAGACGGTAGAGGAGGTATTACAGGCGGTTAAGGTGCCCATAGTCATTGGTGGTTCCGGCAATCCGGATAAAGACCCTGAGGTACTGGAAGCCGCGGCAGAGGCTGCTGCTGGCGAACGCTGCCTGATTGCATCAGCGAACCTGAATATGGATTATGAGCGAATAGCAAAAGCGGCTATGGCTAATGGGCATGTCATTCTATCATGGACTCAACTGGATATAAATGCGCAGAAGACGCTGAACCGATACCTGTTCAAACTCGGCGTGCCCCGTAATGATATAGTAATAGACCCGACAACAGCAGCTCTCGGTTATGGACTGGATTATGCATTCACGAATATAGAGCGGATGAGAATATCAGCGTTAAAGGGTGATACAGACCTGGCATTCCCTATTTCATGTGGCATAACGAACGCATGGGGTGCGAGAGAGGCATGGATGAAGAACTCGCCAATCAAGGAAGATTCTGATTGGGGTCCTGCGAGCTATCGTGGACCTTTATATGAGATCATCACAGGATTGACTCTGGGCATAGCGGGTGGTGACATGTTCATGATGATGCATCCGGAGGCAGGTGCTGCAGTAAAAAAAATAACCCGGATGCTATTTGGCATTGGCACTGATACAGAAACAGAAGTTAAGCATATAGATATTGAAGATTGGGTGAGGTGGAAGGGATAAGATAAAAAGAACCTATAAGAGAACCATGGATTCTGATACTTATACTTATACACAGGATTCTTAGCTATAAGATGCATTGGTCACAGGCGATAGCGAAGGACATTATAGCGCAAAGAGAAGAGCGAAAGCATGTCGTTGCCACGGGTATCACTCCTTCAGGAGATATCCACATTGGTAACCTCCGTGAGATAATAATTGGTGATGCAGTACGGAATGCACTCATGGATATGGGTGTGGATGCAGATCTTATCTACGTCGCTGACACCTTCGACCCACTGCGAAGAAGATACCCATTCCTGCCACCAGAATACGATCAACATGTAGGGAGACCGTTATCGGAGATCCCGGACCCTGAAGGATGCCATTCCTCCTATGCTGAACATTTCCTCAGTCCGTTCCTCGAATCCCTGACTGAACTGGGCATAGAGATAGAGATTCTACGTGCCGATGAGATGTATAAATCAGGCTTATATGCAGATGCGATAAAAGAGGCGTTGTTGAGGCGAGAGGAATTAGCGAGGATACTACAGGAGAGTTCAGGCAGACATCTGAGTCATGATTGGTCACCCTTCTCACCGCTTTGCGATGCCTGTGGTAGAATCACATCTGCTGTAGTAACAGGTTACAACATGGAGAAGCAAGAAGTATATTATGAGTGTGAATGCGGTAATAAAAGCACTGCATCGTTAAGAGGCGGGGGTAAATTGGCATGGCGGGTAGACTGGGCAGCGAGGTGGAGGATACTCGGCGTTACCGTTGAGCCTTTTGGTAAAGACCATGCAGCACCTGGCGGGAGCTTCGATTCTGGTAAGAGGATAGCCCTTGAGATATACAATTTCAAGGCACCTTATCCTATCCCATTTGAACATATCCTGCTCAAGCTCAGGGAAGGAGACAGAACGAAAGTCACGGCTATGTCTTCATCACGGGGCACCAACATCCCGATCCATGAGATACTAGAAGTTGTACCACCGGAGATACTGAAACATCTTATATGGCGAGTAAGACCCGACCGGCACATAGAATTTGACCCCTCCACACCGCTATTGCACCTGATAGACGAATATGAGCGTGAAATAGGAGGTATAGGAAGTGGTTTAGCAGCAAAAATACCGTTCCGGCATTTCCTGACACTCGTACAGGTAGCTCGTGGTGACTTCAATGAGCTACTTGCAGTTATCCAGAGGAGTGGTTATGAGTTACCTGAGGGAGCAGAAGAAGAGAAAGAGGAAGAGTTGAATGCGATACGGAAGAAAGCAGGATACGCTCAGAACTGGCTGCAGAGGTATGCACCTGAGAACCTTAAATTTGAGCTGCAGTTATCAGTGCCATGGGAAGGCATAAAAGGACTTTCTGATGCCCAGAAACGAGCTCTACGCATGATAGCACAGCGTATAGCATCCAAAAAAAGTCTCAATGCTACAGAATGGCATAATATGATATATGAGGTAGCTACCACTGCGAATATTGACCCAAAAGAGGTTTTTAGAGCTATTTACATTTCATTGCTGAATAAGCCTTCTGGACCCAGAGCAGGATGGCTACTCGCATCTCTGGATATCCAATTCCTGCGTACACGGTTTGAAATCGCATCAGGAACAGAAGCTGAGCTGGACTCAAATAATTGTGAATAATACCAGGATTTGGGTCATTAGTATTAGTATCCTAATAGTTAATAACCAATGCAAATACAACAATATTTAATATAGCATATATGTTGTCCAACAATATCGTTAGGTGATAAGGATGTTACAGATTGGTGGCCCCGCCATGGGGGAATCTCTTCGATAGGGAAGAAAAGATTGAAGAGATATTTAGATCGTTAAAACAGAATAATATTTTGTTGATTTCGCCCAGGAGGTATGGGAAAACCTCGGTAATGAAAGAAGTCATTAGAAGATTAAGCGAAAGAGGCTATTTATGCCTGTTTCTGGACATAATGTACGTTGATGCGCCTGAGCAGTTTTTGATTGAGTTAGCAACACCACAGCTTTCGATGAAGCCAGTGCAAGGAGAAGATTTCTCCAATCTTTGAAGGGTTCATTTATACGACTGGGTGAGTTATTAGAGGGGATAGAAGCTTCAGTAGCAGGAACAGGTATAAAAGTGAAGTTTAGAGGTAGATTGAGAGAGGAAGAGATATTTTCGATGCAATAAAGAACATATCAGATAAAAAACCGGTGTACATCGTAATTGATGAGTTATCCGAGTGCATCGGTAACATGATCATGATAGTAAAGAATAAGGATGCGAGAAAATTCCTTCAGTGGCTCAGGAGTATGAGGCAGCGAACAATAGAAGATTTGAGGTTTATAGTTGGTGGGTCAGTAAGCTTTGACCGAGTTGTAAGAGAAATCAAGGGTCTTTCCTGGATAAATGACTTCGAACGAGTTCCCATAGGCGGTTTTTCGAGGGAGGACGCCTTAAAATTCATAGAGAAGGGATTAAATGATTTCTATATTCTATATTAAAGTTGATGGTGAGAATATCCGATTTCAATCGAAGGTATTGAGGGATTGGTGGAGATTGTATGGCTGAAGTAGTGCTTTACAGGTTTCAACCGGATGCGATGGACAAGGAGATGCTGGATCGGCTTTTAATTGGCAGAAATAGAAGAGGCTGTGAAGAATCGAACACCGAGATATTATTTATTGGTGGGTTCGAGAGGCGTAGGGAAAACCCATTTCATCACTCTACTATACCATAACATTAAGGAGAGAATAGAGAATTCTTTGCCGATAAAATTGTCTGAGGAAGAATTCTCGATATACCGAGTTTCTGATTTGCTTTTACGAGTATTAGAGATGACGGAGGGAGAAAGAATTAATTTTAGCATTTTTGAGAATATGACAGACGATGAAGTAGTCATAGGAGCTCTGGATGTGTTAAAGAGCAAAGGTAAAATGATTGTGCTATTCCTTGAGAACTTGAATCAGATACTGGGTGAGCAAATGAGTGAAAAGGAAGTCAAAAGGTTAAGATCCATTTTTCAAACGGAAAATATGTTTACGGTAGTTACCACCTCACCACTCGTGTTTCCACAGGTCTCTAAACATGAGGAGCCGTTCTTCAGATTCTTTGATATTATATATCTCAAGGAGCTTACAAGAGAAGAGCTTAAGGAGCTTGTCAGGGAAATAGCCAGGATTGAGAATAATGAAGAGTTCTTTGGCAAAATGGAAGAATATGGAGAAAAAAAAGATGCTGTTGGTCTTCTTACTGGGGGTAATCCGAGGATGGCAATATTGCTTTATGACCTTATGAGCAAAGGCAAAATAGTGGATGTTGAGAAGGTTTTCTTTAAACTGCTCGATGAAAATACACCTTATTATCAGGATGTTTTTAGATTGCTCAGTGCAACGAAGGTCTTATGGCATTTATGATGGGGCTGATTGACACTAAGAACGTTAAAGCTGTGGAAATGGCTTTGCTCGCATTATTTGAAAAGAATAATGAGCTTAGAGAGTTGTTTGAGCCAATCCATATCGCAGTAGAAATAGTGAAGAGTAAAGACGTGAACAGATATTATGAACTTCAGGTAGAAATAAGGGAGCTGGTAGCTGAAATAGTTAAAAAGCTTACAGGTTCAGGAGAGTTGTTGCCAGAAGAGTATCGGAGCAGGTGAAGCGGGAAATTCAAGGTTACTACAGGATGTTTTACTCACAGTAGAGCATATAAAGGCTAATAAAAGGGAGCTTGGTTCCACGACCACTCCAGACTTCATCCCATAATCCCTTTTACCCACTCCTGCACTTCCGGCGGCTCATTCTCATTCTCTAACATCTCATTCCATTTCTCATCTGTCAACCGGTCATCCATAGGATGTTTGAACTCGTAATAGCTGAAAACAGGACCTGCACCCACGATTATCCTGCCGTCTGGAACGTTATAAGCAACCAGAATCATGTTCACGTATCCGACACCCTCTTCCAGAACCTTTTTCGTGTTGCAATCCGTATGCACATCAGCAACGATGATGGTGTTCATACCTCTGGCATCCACGCCGGCAACGATAGAATCCATACTCTCGCCAAAGTTTCTTATGAATTCGTAATCGCTCTCGTTCAACTCCTTGTTCTCAAGTTCTGCTTTTGAAATGTTAACCAATCGTTCAAGAATGCGTTCCAAGCTTTGCAGTCTTTCCCGCTCTGTTTCAGTCAGAACGTCGAGGTCTGCCAAGCCTTCTTCTGTCATTTGCGTTAATGATAACAAACGCGCATAGAATTCCGGCACTGGCTCCACATAGCCTACTGGCTTGGGCGGCATTGCTACTGAACGGGGGAGTGTATAACCCTGCTTAACGTAAAGAATGGTATCATGCCGTAGTTCAGTCCATGAAGCGAGAGCAGTCTGCAACTCCTTCTTTTGCCATGCTTCGGTCTGCATGAACGTTGGATAGCCATCCCCGAACTCTGTTAGCAACGGCTTTAACGTGTAAAGCCAGCTCCAGTACAGATTTTGATTCCATTCTGAGAGATTAACACCTGCAAAATCCGATTTAAGCGTGTTTAGTTGTATATCATAACTCATGTTGTTAGAGTTAGAGCAAACATCTACGGGTTTGTTGTTCGATTTACTTCCATATTCGGTGTCTCCTTCTTCTCTTAAAATATCCTCTGCCATTTCGGAACCGAGCACTGCCATAACATCCAGACCTCGTGGGAAACATCTCTCAGGTCCCAGTTGCGTGATACACATCGTGAACGGCGTGTCATTGCCCACATACATGCCTACCGCAGGAGAGACCAGTTGCTGAAACATATAAGAATCAGGAACGAATCTCTGACCCATAAATCGCATTCCTTTTGTCTTGTCCAGGCACTCGTACAACTTCTCCCTGGTTATCGGCGGGTAAACGACACAAACTCCACTTCCTCCGTAAATTTCGGGACTTCTCATCTTCGCAAGCTCTGCCTTCAGCGCCAACAAATTAGCTTCATCACTCAGTTCGCTCAAATTGAAATCCACGCCAAAAGTGCTGTTCAGCGCGTTTGCATATTCGTAAGGTGTCAAATCGTCTGCTTTGCCAACAAAGAACGCAGTAACAGCATAGATACGATCCCATATTTCCTGCACTGGTTTGTCTCCGGCTTTCACCTCCGGCAGCTCCGAAGATATTAAAGCAGCTTGTATTGTTGATATTTTTGCATCATGCTCGCTTACCAGTGCATCATCACCGTTGCAACCCTTTAACAGAAACGCCATCCTGCCATACCACATCATCGCCTTAAAATACCTTTTCAGTTTCTCGCTTTGCGTGTAATGCCCTCTTGGCACGTATTGCGAATAATCCTCACTATAGCAGCATGAATCGAAGTACGAACAGTTAGCATTTGAATTAAAAATTGGGCTTGGTTGGAACCCCTCATGCTTTTCTATATTGGCTATCTCCGCTTCAACTTCGTCTTTTACGTAATTTGGTATCGAGAAATTAATTTCTCTGATGTTTTCGCTTCCGTTTCCGTTATAGCCTTCGGTCGGCGTTTGCAAAAGTTTTAATGCAACCGAGAAATAAGCGACATTCCTTCTCGCTGCTTCCTTTAATTCAGGTTCGGAGTCTGAGAAATTGTTATAGTCATGTTCTGCACGCACAAGCATCGCTTTGCTCATAGTAACGAGTTCGTCAAAGAACTCTCTTTCCTCAACGCCCTTGAGTATCTCATTGAACTGGATATGGTAGAGATGGAGCAATGTGTCTGCGGTGACAAATATAGGAACTTCGTGCCACTTTAAGTATTCATAAGGTGCTGTAATATCGTCTTCATGTCCATAATTTATTATCACAAATCCATTGCTTCCTAACAGTTCTTTCGCACTTTCACTCAGGTTGAACACCGTATTTATCTTCTCAAAGTTTGAGATGTCGCCTGACGTCAAAGGCAACTGATAAGAAGGCACGTTGGGAGTTACAGAGACGTTTGTTGGATTGTAGTGTGAGGAGAACGCGAGTTTCGGGTTTTCGTCCTGTACTTCTGCTGAATTCGCGGATTCACCCACTAATCGAATCGCAGGTATCCAGTTGGTGTACGAACGCCCATTCGCATCCACGAACGAGGTGCAGTTGATTATCCCCCTCTCTTCTTCCGCCTCCACCACAGGGGTGTGATGAATCTGAGGATAAGAGCCGGTCTTTAACGTGTAGTAGTAAGTATGATTCGCGAGCATTGTGAAAGGTGAGAAAGTGATATTATACCAATCGCTGTCGTAACCATTCCAATGCCCTTCGGTTATCTTTTCTGTTCTATTCGGGTCATAATAAAAAGCAACATATTCTGTATGCCCACCCGTGCCCGGGCAGGGGTATGTATAAAGTGTGGATACATTGTATATAGTCTCGTATGGCGTTATTGACCCGTTATGTGTGCCTGAGATGCTCGGGTATGGGTTGGCAGTTTTCCCGGTATCGAAGGTGAGCGCTGTTGGCACTTCCTGCGCTTCAAGCGTGATATTCGGGTCGAAAATCCCACCGCGGTTTATATCTTCCGAAGTTACACCGCAATTAAAGTTCGCAATATTGCCGTTGCGATTGTCGCTGACGTTAAAATTCTCTATTGACCCATTGTATCGCCATGCCGTTAGCCATGCATCGTCTTCAAATAATCCAGTAACGCAAGAAGAGACATTTTCGAGCTCTTCTTCTATTAGTCCCAGCGTTTGATTAAAAGACTCTAAATTGCCTGCCTTTATTTTCCCGTGATTTGAAGGTAAAGGCAGAATCTCGAGTGCGGTGGAATTTTCAGAGGCATTGACATCAGTGGAAATAATCAGCGTTTCCATTGATCCATTCCACGCAACAACAGCTTTTTGCTCTGATTCGAATACCGGAATGTCTATTGAAGGGGCTATAACCCCGTGGTCCGCAACCACAGGAGGAATAGTAATAAACATTACGGAAATTGCGAACATGAGAACAATTGCAGACATTTTCAGTGCGATTTTAGTTTTCATCTCTCGCCCCCTTATTTCCGCTTCGCTTTTACCTTCACCCTTTTGCTCGCATCTTGCACACAGGGATATATAACCATACAATCATTAACCACTACTGCAATACAAAGCAGCTTTTTACGCTGGTATTTGTCTTCTTTTCTTATCCACT
>JAGGRR010000090.1 GCA_021159465.1 Methanophagales archaeon | reverse complement strand
TTAGTCGTGTTTCAAGATCGGTTAAAATTATAAAAAATCCTAAGGGAGACACCTCCAGCAGGTTAAATGTGGAGGAGGTGAATCCCAATGGATATTACCGTCTCTCTCCAAATAAAAATAACGTTTGATGGGAATAAAAAGGTATCGGTCGGTAATGTAGCAACTGCGGTGAAGGAACTTGGATTAGAACAGAAGGTAACAGAAGCGGTAATTGAAAGAGTGGATGAAGAGCTGATTGAGAAATACTGTGGGGGAAAGTATGCCAGAGGTAATAGCAAGAAGAGATACCAGCGTGCTGGCAGTGTAGAACGCCATCCTGTGACATCTGTGGGAAAACTCAATCTCAGGTTGCACAGGGCTAGGGATAAAGAGGAAGAGAAGATCTTCTTGCCCGTGGAAGATAGAGTAGAATTTGATGGAAAGAAGGTCTATCAAGAGGACATTTCTATGATTAGCGCTGAGCTTGCTACCAGGCTCACCTATCGAGATGCGGTGAAAGAGGGGAAGCAGTTCATAAAAGACTTCCCTTCTGCATGCACAATAAACCGTAGGGTTATCGAGTACGGCGAGAAGATCAAAACGTTCAACAGGGATGAGATCACAGATGCAAGTGTCGAAGTTGCATTTGCTGATGGCACTAAGACCCATTCACAGGAGAAAGGGAAGAGCAAAAATCGCGTGAATGTTGTTCTGGGCGTAAGTAATGGGAAAAAGGTTCTCCTGGACGCAAGGGTGAATAAACCCTGGAAGGAAACGGCAAGCAAACTCGAGGAGGCTGCTGCATTGGATAAGGAGGCGGTAATCATCGGTGATGCCGATAGAGAGATGAGAAATGCGCTTGTGAAAGGCGAAAGGAGATTTCAGCTGGATTTGATCCACGTGCTCCGCGATACCAGCTTTAAGCTATGGCAGGACAGGGAAATGACGCTGGAAGATAGGAAAGGGATAATCAGAATGCTGGAAACCCTCCTCTTTTCACTGAAGAATTCAGTGGAGAAACATAGAAAGGATGGGGATTTGGATGCATTGAAAGGAAGGATCAACTCCACGGTGGATGGATTGAAGAAGCTGGCAAATGAACTCCTGAAACTCGGCTGTTCTAAGGCTGCTTCCTTTATCCGGGATTATTCTAATACTATTGTAACCTTTGCAGTACTGGCGTTCAAGGGAAGAAAGGTGCCATGGAATTCAAATCTCATAGAGAGGTTAATGGGAGAGACATCAAAAAGGACAAAACATAAGTGGATGAGATGGACCACTAAGGGTCTGGAGACAATTCTTAACCTCATTCTGGCGAGGTATGTATCTGAAGAATCTTACCTGGTGTTCAAGCACAGGATAATGAAAAGTGATAACTTAAGATTTATAAAAGGTGAGGTTGAAATTATATCTGCTGGAGGTGAA
>JAGGRR010000089.1 GCA_021159465.1 Methanophagales archaeon | reverse complement strand
GAGCGGAAACTATATGCCGGCTGGAACCTGATTTCGCTGCCTTTTGAACCGGAAGACAACAGCACGAGCAGCGTATTAGCATCGGTCTGGGATAATGTCTCTGGGTCTGTATACAAATACAACGCAGCGACAAAGCAGTTCGAGTCTGTAACGACAATGGAGCCCGGTGTAGGATACTTCGTGTATCTCACTTCTGATGACATATGGATATACAATACCTCAACAACCTACCCTGGCTATCCTGAGAATTACAAGCAGATGAACGTCTGGCTGGAGCCGGGACTGAACATGGTTGGGTGGTTGAGCTGGCCGAAGAACGTCAGCGATGTTCTCACGTCAGGAGACCACTGGTATGCCACTACATTCAATGCAAGCGAGCAGAAGTATACTGATACGTTCAATCCCGTAGCGCCGGATGTGTTCAACCGTCTCACGAAAATGGAGCCCGGTGCAGGATACTTCATATCTGCGAAACACGGCTGCTGGCTGAACGTGAGCTGTTAGAACACAGTTCCTATGCCAAAAGAAAAATGTAATTTTCCTTTTTTTTCTTTTTTCGGGAATGAGAAGTTAAAAAAGCGTATAAAGGAAGAAAAAGAAAAAAGAAGTGATAAAGCATGGTAAAGGGAAAAAGTATAATTGTGGTATTGGGCATTTTAGTGATGTTATCAGCGACGGCAGCGTTAGCAACAGCGACAGAACCGCCCACTCCGTTCCATGCATACGACTGGGTGAAATACAGCAATGGAACCGCAGTGCTCGACCCGAATATGAACATAACGAATCTCAATACCAGTGAGAGTTATACTATGGAGACGAATACATCTTCTAACTACTATCAGGTTTATAACTTCTTCGTGTAACGTAAGTACAGGCAATATGCTGAACTTCTATAGGTTATAGGTGTTCAGATAAGAGGATTGTGATTCCAACTATTGGAACTGTTTAAGCTATAAAAGTGACTATTTACATGGTGATACGATATAAGAATCTTAACGCTTGGATTTGGTGTGCGTTTTCTGAGCACTATCCGAGGACTGAAGCGGAAATACGGGGAGAAAGCAGGGGTGAAACTGAGCATAAGTAGTTTTTACGAACGATTCACACCGAAGATGGTTGGGTTGATTTCCTTCAGAGGTGCGTGCTCCATGCGATTGAGTCTCGAGCACAGCAACCCGGTCGTGTTTTGGGCGATAAATACTCCGGTTGGGACCCTGGC
>JAGGRR010000088.1 GCA_021159465.1 Methanophagales archaeon | reverse complement strand
CCGCAGAAATTTCGCCACCGGCATCCACTGCACTCATCTATCTTTGAAGGTCTTGCCATCAGAGACCAGGAATTAAAAATCCTGGCTGTTCGCCTTGTCAATCGTGGGGAAATATATCTCATCCACAAACCCTCTTGAGAGGGTGAACCCCACTCTTGACCGGTCTGAACAGGAAGTCCCTATACCGTTCTTTGCTCCAGTGGTCCACAGTGGAGCGTTGCCGGGTGAACCCTGAGCAGGGCGAGTCTCTCCACAGACAGTAAACGTGAAAGGGCCACAGAGGCAGAGTTGTTCTCCTTCTCGGTCTGGTATCTTGAAATTATCCTTTTTCGCATTTATCCTGTATTCAACCGTAGCATCGGCTTGTAGACCTAGACCGGGGATGATCCCACGCCAATAGCTATTCACATTGGTATTGTACTGCCAGTTACACACTATCTTCTTCCATGACCCGCTATTAACCCTATATTCTATCCATACGCTTTGACCAGGTTCTATTGGCCATGTGCCAGTTCAGATCTCCATTAGCTTCTTTGCCTGCACTTCATATAGTACCTTAGGTAAGTCCCCACCATTTTCAGTATGCCATACTGTACACAACATTTTTACATAAACTTTGTTAATTATTTGATGATCCTCGCGGTATAATAAATATAAGCGGCTCACATATTTACTATTTTAATGTATACTCCGTTCCTTATAATTGGCTGTACGGTAATAGAATATAGGTACAAAATGAAGCGAATATTTCACCTCGCGGACACGCACATAGGTTATTCAGCCTATCGGAAGATAGACGAAGCGACAGGTCTGAACCAACGAGAAGTAGACACCTACGAAGCGTTCAAGCAATTTGTAGACCATGCGTTGGAAGACAAGCCAGATGTAATACTGCACGCAGGCGACCTGTTCGATTCCGTACGCCCGACAAACCGCGCTATTTCTTTCGTTCTTGGTCAATTAATAAAATTGAGTGAAGCGGGCATACCTTTTGTGGTGATCTCAGGCAATCACGAGACTCCCAGATTGAAGGAGACAGGCAGTGTCTTCAGTCTATTTGAGCATATCCCGGAGGTGTATGTCGCGTATGGGAACAAATACGAGTCCATTGAACTGGATGATATAACTGTTCACGCAATCCCGCATTGTGATGATATAGAAGGGGAGAAGGACAAGATAAACCTTGATAAGGATAGCTTTAACCTGGCAATGCTGCATGCCAGTATCCAGGTTAGTGGCAAGCCAGTATTCATGATGGGCGAAATAAACGAGCAAATTGTCAGTATTGACAATCTAACAGGACTTGATTACATTGCTCTGGGGCATTATCACCGATGCACGAGAGTGCGTGAAGATGCTTACTATGCGGGCTCCACCGAGAGATTCAGTTTCGGTGAGGTGGGGGATAATAAAGGGTATTTAGAAGTTAGATTGTTGGATGACGGTACCAGAAAGGTTATATTTCACCAGCTCCATATAAGAGATATGCTGGACCTCGAGCCGGTTGTTTGTGATGGTCTTGATGCAGAGGGGATAAGAGGGATGATAAGGAATCGAATTCTTGATTGCAATCCAGATGATAAGATAGTGAGATTACGGGTTCAGGGGATACCACTCCATGTGTACCACTCGTTGGATTTTGATGAATTTAAGCGCTTGACGAAGCATGCAGTTCATTTCGAGATGAGATACGAATTCGAGCGCGAGAATGGTGAACCTTTCTCATACTCGTCAGCCAGCCAGAGCGCTTTTCATTCACTACATACCGAATTTGAGAAATTCATTGATGAATACCCCGGCACCTTGCATATAGACAAAGGGCGATTGAAGGAGCTGGGATTGGAATACATGCGCAACTGGATGCAGAATGAAGAATAAGAAGATGAAGATTTAAATTATATATTCCCTTGCATTAAAATAAAAGATGGCAAATACACCTCAAACCAGGATCACAGTCTCAGCAGCGGAGAAGATAGGTCTGGCGCTTGCTTTGCTCATTGCAGTTATTCTGGTTGGCATCGCCCTATTCTCCCTCCTTGTTGATCTGATATTGAAATTTAATATATATGGCATCCTGCTGGATTTGATAGTCTTGGGAATAGGCATCTTGCTGGCTTATTTCACCATACGAATATACAAGAAATCGGCATATTATGAGAGTTTGGTGAATACCGCATTTGACCGTGGGATATATGAGCGCTTGGAGCCAGTGTTGAGGAAAGTAGCGGAGACGCATGTGGAGATGGAATCACTTGGTAGTCGCCTGAATAAGATTGACCGTATGGTTCAAACATTAATAGACGAACAGCTAAAGATGGAGCACCCGCAGGTGGAGGGGGTAGAGAAAGCTATTGCACCCGGGACCTCAGTAGGATTCATCGCAAAAGTAATCCTTATGACTGTTCTATCCATGTCTGCTTTTGTACTCATGATAGAGACCTCATTTAGTATGGCACATTTCGCTACGCTATTCCTCTTCATACTATGGTGGTTGGTCATAACTGCCGAGTTCG
This sequence comes from Methanophagales archaeon, assembly GCA_021159465.1. NCBI lineage: Archaea > Methanobacteriati > Methanobacteriota > Methanomicrobia > Candidatus Methanophagales > Candidatus Methanophagales archaeon. Next base: position 4,112 of record JAGGRR010000088.1, on the reverse strand, counting down.
ATGTCTTTGATAAGAACACTGCATGGGTCGCACTCTTCCTGCCTATCATTCTCGTACCTTTTAGTTTCCTGTTCCTCAGTATTGCCGGGATATTGGGATTGAATAATCTGCTCGGTATTTTCTATACCTGTTTAGCGCTATACGCGTTCCTCTACTACACGTGGGCGGTATACGAGACGAGGGGGACACTTCCGCTTAAACTGGATTATATACGGAGGATTAAGCATAAGTGAAAATGAGAATGAAAAAGAAGACGAAGGGGGATGATGGCAGAGAAAGAGACAGAGAAAGAGAAAGAGAAGGCGAATATCATCGCAGTGGCGGGTAAAGGTGGTACCGGTAAGACTGTTATATCATCGCTCCTGCTTAGATTCCTGGCTGAAGATAGGAGAGTGCTTGTGATAGATGCTGACCCTGCTGCTTCCCTGCCCAGCACATTGGGTGTAAAGGTGGAACGAACGATAGGGGATATAAGAGAGGAGATAGCCTCTCCAAGCAGTGTCTACTTCTCTGAGAATATGCCCACTGACGTTCTGATAGAGTACATGATAGATGAGATAATGGTAAACACACCGCGGTTCTCTCTACTGGTAATGGGTCGTTCCGAGGGTCCAGGCTGCTATTGCCTGATAAACGACATGCTGCGTCATTTTATTGATAGACTCTCATTACGGTATTCTACAATTCTGATAGATTGTGAGGCAGGACTGGAGCATCTCAGTCGCAGGACGATGAGGGATGTGAATACAATGCTTGTGGTGAGTGATGCAACAAAACGGGGTATAGATACCGCATCGTCAATAAAGAATCTTGCAGCCAGTTTGCATATTGATTTCGGGCAGATATTTCTCGTACTTAATAAAATAACAGAGAATGTGAAACTGATGCTTGAACCAGCAGTAGAGGAGAGTGGTCTCGAGCTCATAGGAACTGTACCAGAAGATGAGAATATAAGAGCTTTTGATTTGATAGGTAAGCCACTGATAGAACTGCCTGAGGATTCAAAAGCGGTTGTCGCAGTGAAGGAGATATACGAAAAGATTAAGATTATTCACTCCCCATTGCCATAGCCATAGCCATAACCATAACAGTTAATACCGCTGAATTTCTTTCTGTACGCTTCTAAGAGTGGTGTAAGCTCTCTATGTGGCGGTCTCACGTGCTTCAGCCTATCTCTCAGCTCGGATTCGCTCAACCGGACATTTAAACTCCGCCGTGGTACATCTATCTCGATCACGTCACCATCTCTTATCGCGCCGATTGCACCCCCATTGTATGCTTCCATCTCCACATGCCCAATGCAGAGCCCGGAGGTCGCACCTGAGAATCTACCATCGGTGATTAGAGCAACATGTTTAAAGCCCGCACCCTTTATCGCATCGGTCGGAGTAAGCATCTCTGGCATACCGGGAGCACCAGCAGGACCCTGAAATGGAAGCACAACTACATCACCCTCCTTTATTATCTTATCTCCCTTACCTTCTATCGCATCTAACAGGTCCTTCTCGCTCATAAACACCTTTGCAGGTCCCGAATGTACCATCATATCTTCATCAACTGCGGTCTGTTTTAGTACCGCGCTGTTTGCAAGGTTACCGCTCAGTACCGCTATCCCGCCTTCAGGGAAATACGGGTTGTCTAAGCTTCTGATAACTTCTTCGTCCAGAACCCTGCCTTCATCCGCTATCTCCTTTATCGTTCGTCCATTCACCGTTGCAGAATCTTTGAGCATCGTACGCAAGCGGTGAAGAACAGCAGGTATGCCACCTGCCCGGTCTAAATCAGCCATTTCGTGCGTTCCCGCGGGTATCAACCTGCATATATTTGGCGTCTCGCGTGATATCGTATCGAATATGCTCACATTGAGCTCAATACCTGCTTCTTTTGCTATCATTGGTATATGTAATACAGCATTCGTGGAGCCGCCAAGTGCCATATCCACCCTGATGGCGTTCTCGAAAGCGTCTCTCACCATTATATCACGCGGCTTTATATCCTCTTTAACCAGTTCAACGATTCGTCTGCCCGTTTCATACGCCTGCCGCTTCTTCTCAGGGTCTATTGCCAGCGTAGTTGCGCATCCGGTGAGTGACATGCCCAGCACTTCTGTGACAATAGCCATTGTATTCGCAGTATAGAGCCCGACGCAGGAGCCAGCACCACAAGCCATCACAGGTAGCATAGCTCTCGCTTCTTCCTCGGTCATCAAACCGCCTTTCACACGACCTACGATGCTGAAGCCTTCAATCGGATGATGCTTCTCGCCATCACTGCGATTCGCTTTCATCGCTCCACCAGTGAGTATGATAGCAGGCAAATTGAGGCGTCCAGCAGCCATCAGCATTCCGGGTGTTATTTTGTCACAGTTCGTTACACCGACCCAGCCATCCAGAGAGTGCGATAGAACCATTATCTCGATATTATCAGCGATATTCTCTCTGCTTGGAAGTGAGAGTCGCATCTCTACATACATCGCTATACCATCACATACGCCAGGCACACCCCATTCAAAAGGTACGCCACCTGCATCTCTTATTCCCCGCTTCACCTCGTTCGTAAGTTCGTTCAGGTGAATATGCCCGGGAATAATGTTATTGTAGCTATTAGCAATGCCGATGAAGGGTTTATCCGACTCGAAATCCGACTGTTTCACACCCGCAGACATCAATAGTGCACGATGCGGTAAAGTCTCTATATCCCGCTTCAATGTATCGGAACGCATATAGATAGCAAAGCTTTCTTTTTAAAAGAAATTTTCTATTAGTAATTTAGCAATGGATACAAAGAGTTTGAAGACGGAGTTGCTATGTCTGGGTGCGAGAGTGTCAGGTTCTGGTGTGGACAAAGGCAGGAAAGGCGGGGCAGGACCCGCAGCAGGTGGTATGTTCATGTTTGGGGGCACTGTGGTGAACGTTCCCACGCGGAGCTGGTTTGTCTCTCAGTCGCCGTACCGCGTTTATGGTGAAGAGGGGCGATACGTATTGGAGAGGAATGGAGAGCGAATAACCGAGGTTACGTTTCCTGCTGCGCGATTCCAGCATTTGAAGACGCGTGATGGCATACCCTATTATAAAATCGCACTACTGCACGGTGCAGATTGTTTGGCTACGACCACAATACAGACCTGTGTGTACTGGGACACGCCAAAGAGGTGTAAGTTCTGTGCAATCGAGCTGTCATTGAAAAGTGGTGCGACGATAGCGAAGAAGACACCGGAGCAGCTTGCGGAGGTGGCAGAGGCGGCGAAGAGGCTGGACCACGTCACTCACGTGACGCTCACCACAGGTACAACAGCCACACCCGACAAAGGTATATATTATCTCGCAGAGACTGCGAGAGCGATAAAGGATGCAACTGGTCTGCCGATACATGTGCAATTCGAGCCGCCAAAAGAGCTAAATATGATTGATGCCCTCTCCGATGCTGTGGACACGGTGGGGATACATGTGGAGAGCTTTGACCGTGGTGTGTTGCAAAGAATGGCGGAATGCAAGGCAGAGATATCTTTTGAGCGATATGTGGATGCATGGAAACGGAGTGTAGCGCTCTTTGGTGATACTCAGGTCAGCAGTTATGTGATTACCGGATTGGGTGAGAGTGATGAGTCTATAATAAGGGGTAGTCAAACGATGGTAGAGCTCGGCGTGTATCCATTCGTAGTGCCTCTGCGTCCTATACCGGGCTCGATGCTGGAGAATGAGAGACCACCAGCTCCAGAGAGGATGTTTCGGTTATATGAGGAAGTTGCGGAGGTATTGCATGCCGGAGGGATGAACTGGCGTAAGAACAAGGCGGGTTGTGTACGGTGCAGGGCGTGTTCCGCGTTGCCAGATTTCGAGTATTAGTAAGAGTAACAGACGATGTATTCTTGCAGATGATCTGCACGCTTTATCCGGGTACGATAGCACCGGAGTGAAAGATAGCGAAGCGTGGTGTGTGGGAGAGGAGAAGCCGCTCAAAGCTCCATTTATTCATCTCCTATCTCCTTTAAGTCTTGCAAGCTCTCTTCTTATGGCAATCTTCTGTAATTCATCCTTTGAGTTAGTTGATACACAACGAAACTACTATCCCTATCCCTACCCTCTGATCGGCTTATATTTATGGGTCATACT
>JAGGRR010000087.1 GCA_021159465.1 Methanophagales archaeon | reverse complement strand
TATCCTCTCGTAATACTTCCTCCTATCCAGTACCGCTATGCATGATATACCTCCTCCCTCCAGCTTCCCGAGTTCCTCTCGTCCCAGCTCTTCTCCTTGCAAGTCCGTTATGATACCCCCGGCTTCCTCTAAGATGAGCGATGCTGCTGCAATATCATATCCTCTTACCATACCACGTACATCTATCAGTCCATCTATCGCACCTTCTGCAACTAAGCATATCTCCATTGCTATACTGCCAAGCACACGGACCACAATATGTTTTGCTTCCCTCTCAAATTGCAAAAGCCCTGATGGTATCCTATCTGCACCATAAGTATATATAGAAAGAACTCGTTTCGTCTTACCTTTCACCGCTCGTGGCAGTCTTGTACCATCCACAAATGCATTACCGCCACGCACGGCATAATACCTCCTGCCCTGGATGGTCTCAACCACACTCGCCTGAATATCATTAAAGGTGACCCTTTTTACAAGGGGTGAATAAGCAATCGAAGTACAGAATAAAGGGATATCGAGAGTAGCATTTGTGGACCCATCTACAGGGTCAAAGATGAGTGTGAACCGTGGTTCACCTCCTGCAGGATATACATGGTCGCCCAGCTCCTCTGATATTATCCTTGCACACTTGTCTCTTCTTCTCAATGATTCCTCCAGTGCTCTCTCTGCAACCATATCTATTCGCCTCGTCACATCTCGCTCCCTCGTCTCTACTATCTCACCATAATCGGGACTTCCTGAGATACAACTCCTTATTGCGTTCCCTATCTCTGATGAAATCGCTATCAATTCCTCTATATCCATTCTATTATACACCCTCCTCACTCCTCACTCATACTTTCAAGATCCTTTTATGTTATACTATACTGTAGTTCTGAACACTTCTATTTCCTTATATAACATTAAGAATGTTTTTTAAGGAAGGAGAAAGTTTTTTAAGGAAGGAGAAATTTTCTTATAAACTAGATCTATAGTAACAAGAAGTAGCACTTAGTAGAGTATCGCATCCGAATCGAGGTGAGCACCAATGAAAAAAGAGAAATTTGTTGTTGATGTTGTAACGGAAGAGATGCGGAAGAGAGCAAGGGAGCTCGGAATTAGAACTGTTTGGGAGAGATATAAGGAGAACTATGCTCGCTCCAAAGATGCACTGTTCCAGGCGACTTGTATGACCTGTCAACAGGGTCCTTGTGTGAATGTGAATAAAGAGGGCGTCTGTGGTATGAATAAAGATATTATTGTTGCTAAGAACCTGGTTTCAGAGACCACTATTGGAGCAGCTGCACATGTGGGACATGGAAGAAGGATCGCAAATATCTTGAAAGGAGTGGGAGAAGGATCTGTTACTGCATATTCAATTAAGGAGCCTGAAAAGCTGGATAGTGTCTACAAAGGACTTGGATTGTTTGGTGCTAATACAAATGAGGAGAAGGCAATTGAGATCGCGAATGCGATTTTGGATGATATATCAAAACTAACGGGCGTACCAAGGATGTTAGTTTATAGAGCGCTGGAAGAGAGGAGAAAACTATGGGATGAAAAGGATATCCTCATTAATGGTGGTTGCCCAGAGATCATGGAGGCTATGAATAGAATTGCAATGGGAATGGATGCCGATATGGAGAATCTGCTTTTGGGTGCCTGCCGATTGGGGCTTGTAGACGCATACTGCGGAATGTATCCAGCAACAACAATTCAGGATATTCTCCTTGGCACTCCAAAACTGGTACAAATAAAAACAAATTTGACTGTTATAAATCCGGAAGAGATTAACGTTATCGTCCATGGGCATATCCCGGCATTAGCTGATGCAGTTGTTAGAGCTGCTGAGGAGTATAACGCTGATCCCGCGAACAATCCTAAAGTCAATGTAGTTGGTATGTGTTGCACCGGGATGGAGGTATTAATGCGAAGAGGAGTGAATTATGCGGGAGATATACTGCAACAAGAGCTTGCAATAGCGACGGGGGCGATTGAGTTGGTAGCAGTTGACATCCAATGTACCCAGCCCGCGATAGTAGATGCTGCTAAGCACTTCCATACCAAGATTGTTACCACGGATCCCATGTCAAAGATTGAAGGTACGATACATATTGAATTTGATGCAGAAAAAGCAGATGAGATCGGACGTGAGCTCATAAAAATAGCAGTTGATAATTATGCTAATAGAGATCAAACGAAAGTTTATGTTCCAGACTATGAGCCACATGATATGATAGGAGGATTTTCAACCGAACAACTTATCGAAGCTTTAGACAAAGTAAGGCCTGGTGATGCAGTGGGAGTTCTTGTAGATAACATAAAAAATGGAAACATTCTTGGCATTGCAGCAGTCGTTGGATGCGTTACACCACGAGATGAATATGGATACCGAACCGTTGAATTACTCAGGGAGCTGATTAAAAATAATATTCTGGTTGTTCTTACCGGATGTGTGGCAACCGTGGCTTCTTATCATGATCTCCTAAAGCCCGACCCAACCTATCCGGGCGTTGGCGAGACCTTAGCAAAAGTTATGGATGCGGTGGCAAAGGCAAATGGACTCGACGCTCTCCCACCTTGCATCTTCATGGGGGCATGCGTTGATAACTCAAGGATAGAAGAAGTGCTCAATGCCGTTGCAAATCACCTAAAAGTCCGAATTGATCAGCTTCCTATAGCTGCTTCTGCGCCTGAATATATCGCAGAGAAAGCAGTCCCAATAGGTTTTTGGACAGTTTCTTTGGGGATATTTACTCATTTAGGGGATCAGCCCAACGTGGCAGCAAGTGAAAGGGTAGTTAAGTGGCTGACGGATGACGTGGAGAGGATATTTGGCGGGAAATTCTATGTTGAAGCGGACCCCTACAAGGCAGCGAAAAAGATAATTGAGGTCATAGAAGAGAAACGCAGGGCTTTAGGGATATGATGGTTAAAATAATCGGGAATGTGAGATACAGCAAAGAGAAGTCTCGGAATTTATTTATGGGTGAAGTGAAGTGTGGATGTGGCTAATGGCTTAGCTTAGAGCAGAAGCAGGGTCCAGTAATACCGCGGTAATCTGAATTTACAAGCAGATAAATATGTAGACATGTAGACATTATATATCGAGATTCATCACTTCCTTCGCATGCGTCTGTATAAATCTCTTCCTCGGTCCCACTTCCTCGCCCATCAATACCGTGAATATCCAATCAGCTTCCGCAGCATCCTCCAGTGTGACTTGCTTTATACATCTCGTGCGAGGATTCATCGTCGTCTCCCATAGCTGCTCCGGATTCATCTCACCCAGACCCTTGTATCGCTGTATCTTCACTCCTGAGTCGCCTTCTTTCACCTTCAACTCCTCCAGTATCTTCGCATACTCCTCATCTGAGAACGCATATCTGGTCTCTTTGCCCTTCTTCACCATGTACAATGGCGGCAGTGCTATGTACACATGGCTCGTCTTCACCAGCTCCTGCATATAGCGATAGAAGAATGTGAGCAGTAGCGTCCTTATATGTGCACCATCAACATCGGCATCACTCATTATTATTATCCGGCTATAACGTGCCTTATCTAACTCGAAATCGTCACCTATACCCGCACCCAGTGCAGTAACGAGCGCACGAATCTCATTATTCTTCAATATCTTATCCAGGCGCGCCTTCTCCACATTCAATATCTTACCGCGAATAGGTAGAATAGCCTGAAAATTCTTATCCCGTGCCTGTTTCGCTGAACCACCTGCTGAGTCACCCTCCACTATGTAGATCTCACGTTTCGCCGGGTCCTTTTCTGAACAATCCGCAAGTTTCCCTGGTAAAGAATCAGTTAAGAAGTCCTTTCGTCTCACTATCTCCCTGGCATGCCTCGCTGCTTCTCGTGCACGTGCCGCCTCCAGTGCCTTCTTTATTATACTGTCAGCATCTCTTGGATTCTCATTCAGGAAATCCCACAGGTGCTCTCGCACAATTGATTCTACAATACCCTTAACCTCACTATTACCCAATTTCGTCTTCGTCTGTCCTTCAAACTGCGGCTCCCTCAGCTTCACACTTATCACTGCCGCGAGTCCTTCACGCACATCTTCACCATCTAAGGTTACTTTCTTCAATACATTGTGGGCTTTACCATACTCGTTCAGTACTCTGGTCAATGCGGCTTTGAACCCGCTCACGTGCTTACCACCCTCCACCGTCTTCACATTATTCACAAATGAGAAGATATTCTCCGCGTAACCATCGTTATACTGAAGTCCGATTTCTACCTTCACATCCTCCTTCTCATCCTTAAATGTTATAGCCCGGTGAAGTACCTTCTTATCCCGGTTTATATAATCCAGGAATGAAGCGATACCTCCGTCATACTTATATATCCTCCCTTTTCCATTCCGCTCGTCCTGCAGCGATAACGCCACTCCGGGATTTAGAAAAGCAAGCTCTCGCAACCTGGTGCCTAAAATGGCAGCGTCAACCGTATATATACCAAATATCTGCGTATCTGGCTTGAAAGTCACCTTTGTACCTCGTAGCCAGCCATCAGCTTCCACCGTTGACTCCTTCAACTCACATGTCGGCTTCCCTCTCTCGTATCTCTGATAGTAGCTCTTACCATCTCGTCTCACCTCCACCTCCAGCCATTCTGAGAGTGCGTTAACAACCGAAATACCCACACCATGGAGCCCACCTGAAACTTTATATGCTTTGTTATCAAATTTGCCTCCTGCATGCAACTTCGTCATCACTACTTCCACCGCTGGCAGGTTATATTCCTCATGCAGGTCAACGGGAATCCCACGCCCATTGTCCTTCACTGTTATTGAGTTATCCTTATGGATTACCAGCTCGATGGTATTGCAGAAACCCATCAAAGCTTCATCTACGCTATTATCTATCACCTCATTCACAAGATGATGGAGACCTCTGGAGGAAGTATCACCTATGTACATCGCAGGTCGCTTCCTCACTGCAGTCAGGTCTTTCAGTACCTGTATATCCTTAGCGCTATAACTCTCACTCTCCATACTTATAATTAAATTGCGATACTTTTAAATAAAACTTATTCTTTTTACGAATAGCAGAGGGCAAAGAGCAAAGGTAGAGTGCAGAAAGATGAAGCGAGGATATAAGATTGCGGTATTTGGTGGTGATGGCATCGGACCAGAAGTGATAAGAGAGGGTAAGAAAGTACTGGAAGCGGTATCAGAACATGAGAATTTCGAACTCCGCTGGATTGACTATCCAAACGGTGGTGAGTACTACCTGAGAACCGGTGAGTTGTTGAGTGAAGAAACGTTAAAGGAGTTAGAGCAGTGTGATGCTATTTATTTTGGGAGTATAGGGGACCCAAGGGTGGAGCCAGGTATTTTAGAACGGGGCATCCTGCTTACGCTCAGGTTCTTCTTCGACCAGTATGTGAACTTGAGACCGGTGAAGCTCCTGGAGGGCGTACCCTCGCCACTTGCTCATCATGAGCATGATATTGACTTCACGGTTGTACGAGAGAACACGGAGGATTTCTATGTCAGCATTGGCGGTAGGGTGAAAGGCAATAAGAGCAGTAAAGAATTGAAATTGGTAAGGAACCTCTATAACATCAAGTTCAAACTGGACATAGAGAGCGATGCTGATGAACTCGCATATCAGATAGGTGTAATAACCCGCGAGGGCTGTGAACGTGTGATGAGATTCGCATTTGAACTTGCGAGGAAGACGGGTAAGAAGCGAGTGACGAGTGTGGACAAAGCGAATGTACTGACAGAGGGCTATGGATTCTGGCGTGAGGTATTCAATGAGGTGGCGAGAGAGTACCCGGATATAGAGACTGAGTTCAACTACGTGGATGCGATGTGTATGTGGCTGGTTAAGAATCCCGAGTGGTATAAGGTCGTTGTTGCACCAAATATGTTCGGTGATATTATTACAGACCTCGGTGCGATGATCCAGGGTGGTCTCGGGCTTGCCCCGGGTGCGAATATAAACCCGGATGGCGTATCCATGTTCGAGCCCATTCATGGTTCCGCACCAAAATACAGTGGAAAAGGCGTTAGCAATCCAATTGCCGCGATATGGGCAGGTGCGATGCTACTGGAGAATATAGGAGAGAGCCGTGCATCAGAAATCGTATTACATGCGATAGAAGCGGTTTTGCGAGATGGCAAAGTCAGAACATACGATCTCGGCGGTAAATCGAAGACTGGTGAAGTTGGTGATGCTATTGTTAGTGCGATAAAGACTATTTAAATTTTAGATGGAAAATTTATAAATTTCAATATCTTATATAATAAAACAAAAGTGTCCAATGGGATGGGTAATATCAGCTATTATAGCCAGTGCAATTGCTATTGTAATATACTATATCATTTACTTAACGTTTGTAAAGGGATTTGTGGTACCCATTCATATATTTCACTCCTTTAAGGAATTATATGAGCGATATGGCCGTAATAAACGTCTAAAAGAGCGGATGTACGAGTATGAAGCCGTATCTGGCATGCATAAACCCTCTCTCTTCGGCTCTTCCGTTGTGGTCTCCATACTCACCGTCATCATCGTTATACTACTCTTCAAAATTGTATTCTTTGCGGTGGTGACTTCGGACAGCATGAGCCCCACATTCGAGCGAGGCGACCTGATACTCATGCAGCGAATACACATTGATCCGAGAGTGGGAGATATAATAATGCTGGAGAACCGCGAGAGCATACTGCCCATCACGCACCGTGTAGTTGCAGTGACGAAGGAAGGGGTAAGGACTAAAGGTGATGCACGTGCATTTGCTGACCCCTGGTTGGTATCGAAGCATGAAATTCAGGGTGAAGCGGTACAGATACACGGAAGCCCAATCATATTAAAAGCGATTGGCAATTATTTCATTCTGAACCCAAAAGAGATGGGGATTGGTAGATATGGCTCCGAATATATGTTCATAAAGAATTTATTCCTGGTGATAAGGATGTATGGGTATGCATTGTGCATAATATCAATCTCAGGATATTTGTTACTGACGGTAATGGAAAGGAGACGCTAAGATGAAGCGTATGATCATGTTTGCAATAGCAGTTCTTGCAATTTCTATATTTGTACTGCCTGTTACTTTATCGCTCTTCAGTGGACAGCATCGGTGGTACGATATCTCTCCGCAAGAGAATCAGATCCCGTGTAAGAAGTGTCATGCAGACGTTTACGAGGAGATGATGAGTATGGAGCCGTTGAGCAAGAAGATTGCCGGGCAATCCAACTCACCACACAGTTATATGGACGAGAACTGCGAATTATGTCACCGAACCTGTTTCAATATGACATACAATCCGAGCACGGGCAAATACGAGAAATTTCCTAGATTCACTTATGCGAGTGGCAAAGATGGGGGTTCAATCCCTGGTGTGGAAGCCCACGCAGCATCAACGATAAAATGCATGGACTGTCATGGTATCCCTATGGATGCTAAATACTGGAATCACTGGGGTTATGAGGAATACAAAGGTCGGTGTTACCTATGCCATGGAAGTTCTGGATGGTATCGGGGACAGCATATTCCGATTCCCGAGAGGGGGTATCTGGATTTTATCTCAGCAGGCGGGTTCGGATTTGGCACTACAAGCAACGACACGGGCGAACGTGCTGCACACAAGCAATTTGTGCTTGATTCCATAATCAATCCAGACATGGAAGATGCAAATGAAGCTTGTATTGCTTGCCATACGAAGATACAGGTGAAATTGAACTTCAATGTCACTTCAAGCCTGATGATTTCTGTGAATGACACCTATAATCAGTCTGCTTCATACTGGAACGTAGCGAACATCTCACCAGGTGGCTATATAACTTATAAAGAGGTGAAAGAGGGATGAGGATGAAGAAGATTATAGTTCTAATATTGTTCATCGGTGTGGCATCACTCACACTCTTCGCAAGCACGGAAGTCATATCGCTCTTCGTGGGGCAACACAGTTTTATAAATATCAGTGACGAAGGAAATCAGATTAGTTGTGTTGGTTGCCATCATCACATCGAGGATGAGTTGAATCACTCCATGATTCATGCAGACCTGAGCTGCGAAGCTTGCCACCGGTTCAATGGTACTACGGACATCACATTTGCAAGTGGAGACAGATCAGGTTCAATACCAGGCGAAGAAGCTCATGCTGCTTATACGCCTCGCTGCCTGGATTGTCATGGAGGAAATGGGGTGTGGATAGTGAACAAAACCGGGAGTTCAGTTCATGCACCCCCTGCAAAGGCATTCGGCGAGGAACACTATGGAAGCAACTATTCTGCGCATAAAACGCTTGTTTTGAAGGCAAATGTATCGAACACGTGCATTGGTGAGAACGAAGCATGTCTGGTATGTCATACGAACTATTCATGCAGAATATCATATTCATACTTCTACAATATTGATTATAACATCTCAAACTGGAATATCAGCAGTTTCTCTTTTGACGGCACACGGAATTATGATATCCAATGGAACAAATCGGGCGCGAAGCATGAGTTCCTCAAACTTTCTGATATAAAATGCACGAAATGCCATAAGAACGTATATGATGCGCTTGTTAATGGCACTTCCAATCCATCAAATGAGGACTATCTGACACACGCACCGGTAGAAATTGATAATACAGGAAGTAACAATAGCTGGGATACCGACAATCCCTGGGGTCATTACAGGTATCATTACATCCCGGATGTGAACAGAGCTGAACGGGTTAACAACAACTATTGCTTCCGATGTCATAATGTGAACAAATACGCAAGTGAGCATTCTTCCGAGAACGCCACTTACGACCTCGGGAATGTGACAGATGACACGAATTCTACGGAGGTTCATTGCTCGGAGGCTTTGACATGTGCAATATGCCATGGGAGTGGAAGGACGAAGGAAGTGATTGATAATCCCGATTATGGAGGCAGCGGACATAATGAAACGATACCAGATTTTGTAGACGAAGTTGCATCAAATTACGCGAGAACGTTCAGCGGTGATATTTGCATGGGCTGTCACGAAGCGGCTGTGCATCCTGACGATGGAGGAGAAGAATGTTCCAGATGTCACAATAATGGTAATGCCGCGGTCAATATACAGTCAGAACCTTCCGGGTATGTCACAAATACAGCATAAAATGGATGATATGCGTATTCCCGACCTGAAGCACGCAGGTGCATGGAAGTTGGAGGATTACAGGAGGAGTAGAGACCTATACCTATTGTGGGCAAGATTAAGTGTGTGATATGTAGCCCTGCTTCAACATCACTTCCGCATTCAATATAGATGCACCTGCTGCGCCCCTTATTGTATTATGACCGAGAACGATGTATTTTATCTCGTTCTTCATCCTCCCGGGTCTTATTCGCCCCACAGAGACGCTCATACCCCCGCCTGCATCACGGTCTAACTTCGGTTGTGGTCTATCGCGCTCTTCACGCAGTATTATTGGCTTCTGTGGTGCAAAAGGGGACTCTATATCTATATCTGTGTTGAAGTTCTCAAAAGCCTCTTTCACTTCCCTTTCACTTATTTCGTCCTCGAACTTCACCCAGACCGCTTCCGTATGCCCATCCATCACAGGAACACGATGACAGGACGCACAAACGGTGAATGATGCCTTCCTTATTCTCGAACCTTCCAGCGTACCAAGTATCTTGAGTGGTTCGCTCTCCATCTTATCCTCTTCTCGCTCTATGTATGGTATCACGTTATCCAGTATCGCCATCGAGGGCACACCAGCATAGCCAGCACCCGATACCGCCTGCATCGTGGCAACCCGCACCTCGGTGATGCCAAACTGCATCAGAGGCTTCAAACTCAAGGCCAGTACGATAGTGGAGCAGTTTGGGTTGGTGACAATGAACCCTCGCCAGTTCCGGTTCGATCTTTGCTCATTGATTAATGCCAGATGGTCCGCGTTTACCTCTGGGATGACCAGTGGCACGTCATCTTCCATCCGATGCACCGATACATTACTCGCCACACAATAGCCCGCCTGAGCGCATCTCCTCTCCACTTCTCTTGCTACCGAGCCGGGCAGTGCGGAGAATAGAATTGCAAGCTCTTCATCCTCTATCATATCAGCATCCACATCCTCTGTTGACCGAACGACCATCTTCGCAGCTCCTTCTGGCATCGGGTAAGGGAGAAACCACTTTGCTACATCGCGGTATCTCTTACCTGCACTCCGTTCAGAAGCAAATAGCGCACTGAGTTCGAACCATGGATGCCCATCCAGAAGCTGGACAAACCTCTGCCCTACACTTCCCGTAGCGCCCAATACCCCCACTTTTATCTTCTCTGTCATCTTATATTATACGCACCCCGAATAGAAGATTCACAGTAATAAATAAAAGTAAAAGATTAATGGCTTCTTATTATTGTTAGTGATAAAAGGGAATGAATGAGAGATGCAACAGAAGGATAGGATAGTGGAAGTCTTTGATACAACATTGAGGGATGGAGAACAAACGCCGGGGATATCTTTTACGAAGGCACAGAAGGATACGATAGCAAGACAACTGGATAAGTTGGGTGTGGACGTAATAGAAGCGGGCTTCCCCGTAAGTTCGAAGAAGGATAAAGAAGCAGTGAGAAGTATCGCGCATCTGGGGCTCTCTGCGCGGATATGTGGTCTTGCACGACTCCTGACATTGGACATTGACGCCTGTATTGACTGTGATGTTGATATGATACATATATTTGTACCCAGCTCGGAGATACAGCGTGAGCATACAACGGGTATGAGTGAAGATGCGGTGAAGGAGCAGACCTATGAGATGACGCGGTATGTGAAGAACCATGGTTTTCAGTGTATGTTCTCGGCGATGGATGCGACACGGACGGAGTTGCGGTTCCTTCAGGAACTGTACAGGATTGCAGAAGAAGCAGGTGCAGACATCGTAAATGTACCTGATACAGTGGGTGTAAGCGAGCCGTTCAGGATGTATGAACTTGTGAGTGAGATATACAAAGTGGTGAAGGTCCCGATAAGCATACATTGCCATAATGACTTCGGGCTGGCTGTTGCGAATAGCCTGGCAGCTGTGAAGGCGGGTGCCTCTCAGGTCCAGGTATCGGTGAATGGACTGGGAGAACGAGCAGGCAATGCAGACCTTGCGGAGACTGTGATGAGTCTGAATGCGATATATGGATTGAGGACAAGGATAAAGACCCGGTACCTATTTGAGACTGCGAAACTGGTCGAGCGCTTTTCCGGTGTTCAAATCCCGATCACGCAGCCGGTAGTGGGCGAGAATGCATTTTCTCATGAATCCGGAATCCATGCACATGGTGTGATAAAGCAGAGTAATACGTTCGAGCCCGGGATAATGACCCCTGAGATGGTAGGGCACAGGAGACGGATTGTACTGGGAACCCATACTGGGCGGCACTCGATAGAGAAGAAATTGTCAGAGATAGGAATGTCACCGTCGCGTGAGCAGGTAGAGGAGATACTGGAGCGTGTAAAGGAGCTCAGTGCGAGTGGTAAGAAGGTCACCGACGATGACCTGTATTCAATTGCGGAGGTGGTTACCGGAGAGGTTGCGAAGCACGAGCGAGTGGTGATATTGAAGGAGCTATCAGTAATGACCGGTAACAATTTGATACCAACGGCTTCTCTGAAGGCTATAGTTAAGGGTAGAGAATGTAAGAGTGCACAAATGGGTATAGGACCTGTGGATGCTGCGATAAAAGCAATTCACGATATAATAAGGGGTGAGATAGGCGGTGACCTGCAACTAAAGGATTTCAGGATAGAAGCGATAACAGGAGGCTCTGATGCTCTTGCTGAGGTGATTGTCGGTGTACAGAGGGGTGACAGGGTGGTGACCGCACGGGGTGTCCGCGGCGACATCGTGATGGCGTCCGTTGAGGCGTTCATCAATGCAGTAAATAGATTGATGCAGGGTTGATTGAGGTTGAATCGAACCATGTACACCAGTGAGGAACAGGAAGTGGAAGCGGTCTTTGATAAAGAGAAGAGATACATCATGCAGACTTATCGGAGACCGCGCATGGTGATAAGCGAGGGTAAAGGTGCGAGATTAAAGGACCTCCTTGGTAATGAGTATATAGATTGCGTTGGTGGTATAGCGGTGAACGCAGTTGGTTATTGCCATCCCGCGGTTGTGGAAGCGCTAAAAGAGCAGGTGGATAGACTCATGCATGTTTCTAACCTTTACTACACGGAGCCGCAGGTGGAACTTGCGGAGAAGTTAGTACAGCTAACGGGCATGGATAAGGTCTTCTTCTGCAATTCTGGTGCGGAGAGTGTGGAGGCAGCATTGAAGCTCGCAGCTAAGACGACCGGTAAGAGCGGTTTTATAGCTGCGGAAGGTGGTTTTCATGGCAGGACCATCGGAGCACTGAGTGTAACATCAGGGCATAAGTTCAGGAGTGCATTTGAGCAATTACTACTGAAGAGTGTGAAATTTGTCAGATATAATGACGCTGAGGCGATAAGGACTGCGATAGATGATGATACCGCTGCGGTCATTCTGGAGCCCATTCAGGGCGAAACTGGTGTGATAGTGCCCTCAGAGGGGTATCTAACGCAGGTTAGGGATATCTGCACAGATAAGGGTGTGTTACTGATTCTGGATGAGATACAGACGGGTTTTGGGCGTACAGGGAGATGGTTCTGCAAGGATTATGAAGCTGTGGAGCCTGATATAATGACGATTGCAAAGGCGCTGGGCGCTGGTTTCCCGATAGGGGCAATGCTTGCGAAGGCGGGTATAGAATTTGGAGCTGGTGAGCATGCATCTACGTTTGGCGGTAATCCACTGGCTTGTAGTGCTGCACTGGCATCTATCAGTGTGATAGAATCGGAGAGGCTGGTGGAGCGGTCAGAAGAGCTTGGTGCTTATTTCATGAATCGTGTACACGAAGATGGGTTGGATTCCAGACCGGTGGTGAAGGAGCTGAGAGGGAGAGGACTGATGATAGGGATAGAACTGCAAGAAGCATGTGCAGATATTGTAGATAACGCACTGAATCGCGGGGTATTGATAAATTGCACTTCGGATAGGGTGATAAGACTTGTACCGCCACTTGTGATAAGTAAGGATGAACTGTCGCGAGTGATTGCAGTATTGGAGGAGATTATAGGAGATAAATAATAATCATTATCAGTTAGAATCACAGATATATGGTACTTCTTTCTCTCTGACCTTCTGTCTTATCGGTATAGAAAAATAGAAGCTTGAACCCTTACCCTGCGCACTCTCCACCCATATCTTCCCGTTATGTGCCCGTATGATGCCTTTTGCAATTGCCAGTCCCAGGCCGGTACCACCCTTTTCCCTGCTCATAGAGGCATCAATTTGGGAGAATGGCTGAAACAACTTCTTCTTGCCCTCTTCTGAAATCCCAATCCCAAAATCGGTTACACTGAAAAGAACATTCTCGCCTTCAAGGGTTGTGGAGGTCTCGATGATCACTTCAGATCCATCAGGTGAGAATTTTATTGCGTTATTTATTAAATTGCTCATTACCTGTCTCAATCTTTCGTTATCGCCGATGATGAGAGGCAGTTCTGCCAGTTGTACCCTTAATTTGATTCCTTTCTGCCTGATGAAAGGTTCCTGCATCTTTATCGCCTCTTTTACCGCATCATTCAGGTCCATTACCTGAAAAGCCATCTTTATTCGTCCCATTTCTATTCTGGAGATATCAAGGATGTCGTTAATCAACCTATCCAATCTGGCTAAATTCCGCAGTATCAGCTCTATGCTTTCTTTCTGCCGCTGGTTCAGTCTGCCTTTATAACCTTCACGTAGCATTTGCAGTTGTGCTTTCATCGGCGTAAGCGGGGTTCTCAATTCGTGAGAGGTGATGGATAGGAATTCGGTCTTTATCCTTGTCACTTCCTGCAGGTCCACCACTTTCAACTCCAGTTCACGGTTCAATTTCCGTATCTCTTCTTCCGCTTTCTTTCGCGCTGTTATATCCCGGAAGATTGTTAATTTCGATATACTGCCATCTATATTCTTTAAAGGCGTCTCAATCAGGTCGTATATCTTATTCATCCTGCTCGAGTGCCATTCCCACCTCACTGTCTGACCCTTCTCCATAACTACCTGGAGTTTGCACAGCGGGCAGGGTTCATCCCTGTTATGAAAGACACGATAGCAGATATCACCCACGCAGTCGCCAAATTCATCACGCAGGACTTTATTCATAAATTCCACTTCATAAGTCCGCGATATCGCATACACACCGTCCACCATGCTCTCAAATATCAAATTCAGGTTGTCTCGTTCCTCCTTCACCCGCCTCTCCAATTCTACCTCCTTTGTTATATCCCTGCTCACTCGAACAGTACCGATCGGCACACCGTTCTTGTCCCGCAGCAGTGAAGCAGACATGCTGACATGGATTTGTTTGCCATCTTTCCTCAGCACTACTGTTCGATAATTCCTGATTACCCCCTCACGCTGTACCTGCTCCATTATTCGTTCTGCATCCTCAGGGTCGAGGAAGAATTTTTTGTTCGGCTTCCCTATCACCTCTTCTGCACGATAGCCCATGACGCCCTCTGCACCTTTATTCCAGTCCCTCACTATCCCCTCCTTGTCCACAACGGTGATTGTATCCGCAGAACTGTCTATTATGTTATTCAGATAATCCCTGGTTGCCATCAGTTCACGTTCCGTGCTTTTCAAATCTGTGATGTCCTTTGATACCACCGTTACAGCAGTTACCATCCCGGTTTCAGGGTCTCTAACCGGACTCATGTTCTTTAAGAAGCATCTACCATTCTCATCCCTGTATTCATGCTGTATTGTGGTGCCGGTATCAAAGACGTGTTTCACTTTCTCTGCGAACCATCGAGACTCTTTGGATGTGTGAAAAGCCTGATATGGGCGACCCAGATATTGCTCCTTCGAGAGCCCCAATCGTGATAGATGCTGCTCATTCATGAATAGATACTTGCAATTCCTGTCTACGAGGCAGACAGAATCCCCGGTGGACTGCACGAGTGAGCGATACTTTTCCTCACTCCACCGTAACTCATCCTCTACTCGCTTCTTATCCTCCAGCAGTTGATAAGTATCATAAGCTCTTTTTACGGTGACAAGCAACTCAGCCCTGTTTACGGTTTTCTCGTTGTGCATATACATATAATAGTATGCACCTGCTTCCAAAGCCTCGATCGCCTTTTCTTTCGATTCGTATGCAGTAATTACAATCACGCACATATCGGGGTTAAAAGCCTTAAGGTGCTTCAGGACCTCGATTCCGCTGATGTCCGGGAGTTCCAGGTCGAGCAGACAAACAGGGTACTCCTCTTTGCGGGCAAGTCTCAATGCCTCTCCCCCGCTACATGCAGTCTTCACCGTGTATCCTTCTTCTGATAGGATATTCTCCAGCGTAATGCACATCTCAGGATCATCTTCCACGATGAATATCAATCTCACTTTTCCCATTGCCCATTTCCCATACATACCCCATCACCCTGACAGCTCCTTTTGCTCTGTTGTATCATAGCAATAGAAGAGGAGGCAGCAAAAAATCGGATATTTCGCAGCTTTTCCAATCACTCTAATTTAATCGCCTTTTCAATAGCTTCGAGCATTCTACGCACAGAGAATGGCTTTTCTATTAAATCTACCACATGTTTCGAGTTGAGTAATCCAATCTCTTCAGCTTCCAGTGAATGAACCGCGGTAAGGAAGATGATCTTCATACCTGCCAACCTGTTATCCTTCTCTACCATGTCCAACAGTTCCTTTGTCGTCAAGCCAGGCATCATGATATCAAGAAGGAGCACATCCGGTACCTCTTCTTTGAGCTTCGCAAGGCATTCATAGCCATCCCTCGCTGTTATCGTCCTATAATTGTTCGCGTCTAAGATTTGATTCACCGATAGGAGGACATCCGGTTCATCGTCCACAACCATAACTGTATGCGTGGTCATTTTATCTTCGGGTTGGCGATGCCAACCAGTTGTAAAGGACCTTTTTTACCTATGATAAGGGAAGCGAACAGAGAGGTCGTGAATTCTGACTTATCTCGCCTCTTTGCTATAAGCGAGCCACGCCAACTTCCTCGCTCCCGTACCAGAGCAAGGATATCCTCGCGAGCCCAGAAATCAGACCATGAACGCCCCAGAACCTCCCTGTCTTCAGCATAGCCCCAGACCTTTAAGAATGCTGAATTCACATACGTGAATTTTCCCTCTGGGCTGGTCATGAATATGGGATGCGAAGAAATTTCGATGACACTCGCCTTGAGTCGCCATTTCTCTTCAGCTTTTATCTTCGCAATGCCACCCGCGATTGATTCTGAAACGCCCTCAAGCAAACTTCTATCGGCATCAGAGAGCGTTCTACCCTGCCTGGTGAAGATAAGGAGTGCACCATGAATCTCGCCTTTCGTCTTCAGGGGGATTGCGTGGAGCTCCTGGAGATTATATTCCTCAGCCATGCGAGTCAAGGTCTCTGTAAGTTCATCCGTATCCGTATCCGTATTGCTATTCGCGTTCAGATCGGGACAGCAGGAGAACGTAAAGGGCTCTTTTCGCTGGATTGCTTCTCTTGCTATCATTCTCTTGCAATCTTCCGCTTCATCAGCACCCCTGCGGGTGGAGTAACTGGATAATGCCTCCTCAAAGGGGTCATAAATCAATATATCGCCCATATCGAAGCCAATGACATCCTGCTGATTCTTCAGTATCGTGGAGCACAACTGGTCAATTGTATAAGACCTGTTAACCGATTCTCCGAGTAGACGATACAGTTCAGAGAGAGTTTTTATCCGTTCCTCGTTCCTTACTCTATCGGTGACATCGCGGATGATTGCAATGATGGAGAATGAACCATCGGGATTCTCCACCGGCCGCGCTTTTATATCCAGGATTCTCCCTTGTTTATCCTCTACCCGTGTTTCAACCTCTTCTTCTTTACCCTCTATGAGTTCCCTGATCCCACTGGTGTCATTATCATCATAGGAGCCAAATAAAGCGTAGTGGAATTTATCACCGATGCAATTGCCGTAGAGTGCGACTAAATAATCGTTCATAAAGAGGATATTGTAATCGAAGTCGAGAATCATAATGCCCTCAGGCATATCAGAGAGTATGCGAGAGAATATCTTCTCAGTATATGTCTTCTCATCCTCACTGAGGCGGAAGATGTGCTGCAAAGGTGCTTTACTCACGAACCATACCTTCGCTCGCCCTATCTGCTTGTATGAGATGCGCCCGTCGGCACGCAACTGATTTAGGTATTTGGAGAGCGTATGGCGTTCGAGAGGTACTCGCCTGGATATCTCATCCATAGTGGCACCAATGTCCCCTATATCCTGAATGGCTGCGATAATCTTGTTGAATATCCTCTCCTCCACTTTCATGATGTGGTGACAATAAGATAAGGAGAGGCTTTACATAAAAAGATATCGTTCGGTATCTATTTATGGTAACTTCCCGCTCTCTCTGTATGAAATGTAAATATGTAATAAAAACTTTATGTACTATAAAAATCGTGTAAAACTCGCTTAACAAAGGATTCTCTTACAATATTTATCCTTTATCTTTGTACTAGTACTTTAGCATCTTCATCATCTCCTCTAACCCTCTTGTATTCACCACATCCTTTGCCTCCAGCCAGCCACGCCGGGCGGTCGCCACACCATACTTTATCACATCCCGCATCTGCATCGCGTCATGGGCATCTGTTGAAATCGTTATGTGAACACCGTAATCCTTCGCCATCCTGCAATGGACATCCTTCAAATCTAACCTGTCCGGGAAGGAATTTAACTCCATGACCGTACCTGTATCACGTGCCACTTCCATCAATCGTTCCATATCCACCTCGTATGGCTCCCTTTTACCCAGTACACGCCCCGTTGGATGTGCAATTATATCCACATGCGGATTCTCCATTGCCGCTATTATCCTCTTTGTCATTGTCTCCTTATCCTGTGTGAACTTCGAATGTACCGCAGCAACGACCACATCCAGCTCCTTCAATACATCATCAGAGAAATCAAGTGAAAAATCCGACTTTATATCCACTTCCACGGAAGACAGAACCCTGAAATTCTCAAACTTCGCATTCACTCGTTCTATCTCCTGCTGCCGCCTCTTTAATTTCTCCTCATTCATACCACCTGCAATGCCAACCGCAGGAGAGTGGTCAGCCACAGCGATATACTCATAACCAAGCGCAATAGCAGTCTTCGCCATCTCCTCTATACTGTTCTTTCCGTCACTCCATTTGGTATGCACATGCAAATCGCCCCTCAAATCGCTGAGTTCTATCAACTTCGGTATCCGATTCTCCTTTGCCGCTTCCACTTCACCCCGGTCTTCCCTCAACTCAGGCGGTATATATGCAAGCCCAACACTCCTGAATACATCCTCCTCATTCTCACCGCCTATCCGCTCTTCACCACGAAAAATACCGTATTCGTTTATCTTTAAACCCTGCTTCACACCAAGCTCTCGTATTCTTATATTATGGTGCTTGGAACCCGTGAAATAATGAACAGCGGCGCCAAAAGATGCCGCTTCTACCACTCGCAGGTCCACATCCATACCCTTCAGCACAATTGATGACTTCGTATCTCCTTTTGCTATCACATCCTCTACACCCTCCAGGCTGGTAAACGCATCCATTACCTCCGACGGACGCTTCGAGACCACCAATATGTCTATATCGCCTATTGTCTCACGCATTCTCCGTAAACTGCCAGCAATTGTAATTCGCTCCACCGCATCCAGCTTCTTCAACTCGTTCACTATCGATTCTGCGTATGGAAGCGCCTTTGACAATAATACACGACCTTTATAACGGCGATACTGTGCTATACCCTTAAGTATATTCTCTTCCACTTTGTGACCCAGTCCGGGTATCACACCGAGCTTATGCGCCTTTGCTGCTGCTTCCAGCTCCTCTATGCTCGTTATCCCAAGCTCTTCATGCATCTTCGCTATCGTCTTTGGACCCACACCAGGAATTTCCAAGAGTTCAAGCAGACCGGCTGGCACCTCTTGCTTCAACTCTCTATGCTTCTTGCAATCCCCGGTCTGTGCGATCTCCACTATCTTTTTCGCTATCCCCTCACCAATACCCGGTATCTTCTTTAATTCGCTCACACCACCACGTTCCGCAATAACCTTTAGGTCCTGCGTTAACGTCTCTATTGTACGAGCTGCTCGCCTGTATGCCCGTATGCGGAACGGATTCTCACCTTTAATCTCCAGTATGGAGGCAATCTCATCAAAAATACGCGCTATATCCAGGTTCACCATCTCATCTAATTCATCTAGATTATCTTGGTTTCCATCTTGGTTCTCCTTTCCTGTATACTGACTTCAATGGCTCTTCTCTGGTTCCCGGATATCTCAATCTCCCACCTTTGAACTTGAAATCGGGCGGTTTCCGCTCTGCCTCTATTATATCCTTCGTCCTACCCGCTATCCGGGCTTCTATATCTTCCGCTTCCTTCTCCGCCGCGCTCTTCGCTATATGCAGGTCGTCTATCTTCATCATCCCCGTTGCTGCCTCCGTTGCGGATATAAAAGCCTGTAGTTTTACACTGAGCGGCTCTATTATCCCCACCTGGAACATATCTCTTATGCTCTTATCACGACCAGAGATACCTGCATTCATATTACCTCTGAAATGCTCCGCTCTGAGCTTCGTTAGTGTGTCTATCTGGTCCATGCCGCAGTTCTTCGCTATCGCTCTCGGTATCGTCTCCAGAGCATCTGCGAACGCATCCACTGCTAATTGCTCCTTGCTCGGTATCCCACGTGCAAACTTCCTCAGCCGATACGCAGATTCAACTTCCACCGCTGCTCCGCCCGGTACCACGCGATTATCCTCAAATAATTGTGCAACTGCATGTAAAGCGCTTTTTAGCTCGCCCACCAGGCTCTCCAGAACCCTGAGTGAGGTACCCCTTATAACAATCGTTGCAGACTCTTTGCGCGGACAATTCTCAAAGAATACGTATTTGTCCCCTCCTATCTCACGTTGCAACACTCGACCTGCATACCCAAACTTGTCTGGACTTAAGTCACTCACATCCTTCACTATCTTGGCACCCGTAGCGCGTTCAAGGCGCTCAAGATCCGTTAATTTTACACGCTTTATCACCATTATCCCTGCGTTACGGAACTTTGGCAGTGCATCATCGTCCACACCCCACCGGCAGCAGATCACGTTTGCACCACACCTCACTATTGGGTCCACAAGCTCATCAAAGAGCCGCGCTCTTGTCTCATGGAACTCACGGAAATGTGATGGCTTTGAGATCTTCACATGGAAATCGAGTGCTCCTAATGTCTCTCCGGCTTTACTTCGCTCTCGCGCAGGCATACCCGTGGGTAACTCTTTCCTGCCCTTTATCTTCGGCTCCCGGTACTCAATCGGGAAGTCAAGGAGCGCTATCTTCGCATCACTCACCTCTGTCGGTAGGGCATCCAGTACTTCACGATCCACAACCACTCCCTCAAAGAACCGCGTCTCATTTACTTTGCCACCGCTCTTTGCCTCTATTGCAATATCATCCACATCTATCCGCTCGCTCTCGCTCGCACCCTCACCCTTGCTATTGCTCAACCGCCTGATGCTCTGCACCACCACATCTGCCAGTATATCCTCATCACAAAACTCACCCTTCTTAAGTGCTGTCTTCGCTACCTGCCGCCAGATTTCAATGCTACCCTCATCTCTTACATCCACCGTAGTTGCCATCTCCTTCAATATCTCTTTTACAAATCCTAGTGCACGCTCATAGCCGTCCACCACGATATTTTGATGCACCCCTGCTTTCCTTAACTCGTATCCTTTCCTCACCAGCTCCCCTATCAGAATCATCACTGTGGCTATACCATCCCCCACCCGTTCACCCTGCGTCAGCCCCGCAGTAATCAATATATCCGCGGTTGGATGCATGTACTTCAGTTCCTTTATCAGGCTGTAAGCATTACTCGATATAAGGTCTGCAGCTTCTACCTTCGTTGCTCCCTGGGTTATCAATATCTTTGACCCAAAGGGACCGATCACCGGCTTGAACATGTCGGAGAAAGCCGCGCAAACCATCATATTCGTCTCCTGGATCTCCTCCGGCGGCACTTCCCCGGGTGGTAACTCCTCCTTTATCATCTTTATCTTATCACCATTAACCAATAATAGCTGGTATTAAATAACTCTTAGCGGTAAGGAATAATCTATTTTGCTATAATGTAATTAGCCGGTTTAATACCGTTCCTTCACACAACAGTAATACATAGTGAGAATGAATCGAAAGAAATCTTCAACCCTATATTCCGCATATTTTGGTATAAAGCACACAACTTTAAATAAGCACTATTTCATATCGAATATCTATACCAATAAATCTACTCTCCCTACTTGATTATAGTAGCAAGAACCTTGACCACCCTGGCATAGGGTATAGTAGCCAC
>JAGGRR010000086.1 GCA_021159465.1 Methanophagales archaeon | reverse complement strand
GAAGATTTAAAAGATAAGGACTATAAATGGGCTTATTCCAGGTCCAGAGGCTATTATATCGGTATGAAACTTGTTTTAGCCATAGAATACCCCTCTTTAAAGCCGTTGGCTTTTAGATTTACTCTGTCTTCTGTGACAAAGATCGCTTCTCTTGGTGTCGTTTTGATTGGCATTGCCATTTCATTGGGTTTCAGGGATAAAGGAAGCCTACAAAGGCTTGCTGAATGGTGACATTTTGGAGGGGGTTAATGTATAATATCTGTTGTTTTTGAAGTTTTGTGCCCCATAATTGCCTCTTTTGTGTTCATGTATTTATACATTAGAATAGACTGTTATTTTACATACACTTCTTTGAATCATACAGGTGTAAGATATAGATAGACATGACCGACGCTAACAGTACAAAAAAAATAAAAATAAACAGACCTGTGGCTTCATGGCTCGATTATGAGTTCCTTATGGAGGAGCAGAAACCGGTAAGAACCCTCACTGTAATACTGAGAACTGCTGGCTGCCAGTGGCGCAGATGCAGGATGTGTGGCTACTGGCATGAATCCTCCGCCCATATAACACAGGCTGATATACTCGCTCAGCTTGATTATTCATTACGAGCCAGCCCGAAAGAGGATTTCATCCTGAAGCTCTATACCTCTGGTAGCTTCCTCGATGAGCGTGAGATATCAGCTACTACGAGGCGGCGTATAGCACGGATGTTGCAGCAACGGCAAGAGCAAGATATAAAGTTAAAGAAATTGATAATAGAGACAAGACCAGAGTATGTCAGTGCAGCTAAAATAGCTGATTTGCTACAGCCACATATCGGGCATTGGCATCTTGAAGTGGCTATGGGTCTGGAAACAGCAGATGATCTCATCAGGTTGCAGTATATAGATAAGGGTTTCTCATTCACGGATTTCAAGAACGCTGCGAGGCTCATTGCCGATTGCGGTGCCACAGTGAAGACCTATCTCCTGCTTAAACCCCCTTTCGTATCCGAGAGAAGTGCGCTCGAGGATGTTATAAAATCAGCCGAGCTTGTCACTCCATTTAGTAGTGTAATCTCTCTGAATCTCTGTAATGTCCAGCGCCACACATCATTAGAGGAGCTATGGAAAAGAGGATATTACAGACCTCCATGGTTATGGAGCGCGATCGAAGCGATACGTGCGATAAAACAGAAAAGGAAGCACATCGTGGTGATGTCCGACCCGGTGGGCGCGGGTCATATCCGGGGACCACACAATTGCGGCTACTGTGATACAGCAGTGAAGGAAGCGATAAAGGAATTCAACCTAACACAGGACTTGAATATCCTCGAAGGCTTGAATTGCGATTGCAGGGATAGATGGCATGCGCTGATAAGATTTGATGAGTTCTTATTTGGCTCGACCATTGAATGAATAATGAATATATGAATATATGAATGACTGAAGTTTTTTTAAAGAGATAAGGTAATAGATATAGGTGTAGGTATAGATTATGGAAGTGGGAATGGAAGGTCTGATTCATAGCGAATACTTTCATTTCGCATTGATCATTCTTAGTTCACTTATTATCTCAAAGGTGGTGCATATCATCATCGTCAGATACCTCCGTAGCATAGCTGCCCGTACAAAGACCGATATTGATGACATGCTACTGAAAATAATAATAAAGCCATTATGTGGCTCAATAATCCTCATCGGGCTATATTTCGGGCTGCTATCTCTATCTGCCCTGACGCCCTATTCGGATTATATAAAAGGTGCTTATTTCGTAGTCATGACTATACTAATAGCCTTGATAATATCCAGTGTGCTCAGCATTCTGATAAGTCGATGGCTGCGAGTGCAGAAGAAATTCGAGAAGATGCCGAAGTTGATAAGCAATTTAGTAGCACTGGGTATTTATCTGCTCGCGGTTCTTATGATTCTACGCCATTTTAAGATAGATATAAGCCCTCTGCTTCTATCCTTCGGGGTCGGTGGCCTGGCTATCGGGTTGGCACTTCAGAACACACTTGCAAACTTATTTGGGGGGCTGCATCTCCTCTCTGACCGCCCGATAAATGTTGGTGACTTCATAGATATAGAGGGTGGCATATCGGGTTTTGTTGAGGATATTGGCTGGCGGTCTACAAGAATAAGGACTCTGCCAAATACTTATGTCGTGGTTCCGAATTCAAAACTCGCTGATAGTATAATCGTGAATAATTCGTTGCCAGTGCAGGAGATGTCAGTGGTGGTCCAGTGTGGCGTGGCTTACGAATCTGACCTGGATAAGGTGGAGCGAATAACGAATGAGGTGGGCAAGCGAATACAGGAGACTGTACCAGGAGCGGTGAAGACTTTCGAGCCCTTTATCCGATACCATACCTTCGGCGATTCGAACATAAATTTCTCGATTATTCTACGTGTTGAAGAACCGACAGCTAAATATCTGGTTATGCATGAGTTCATAAAGGCGTTGAAGAGGCGCTATGATGAAGAAGGGATAGAGATTTCGTGGCCTGTGAGGAAGGTCTATTACAGGCGATGATGAACGATGCTGTACTCATCCCATACCAGCCCAATAACGGAATCAAATCAATGAGAGAAATTAATACAGATATGGATATGGATACGGATACGGGCACAGATACAGATGTAGAGAAAGTGATACAGATATTGAAGGAACGATACCAGGCGGGGAGCTCGTTACTTATGGCGCCTGCAACGAGGGGCGATCCGTTTCTGACACTCATTTCGTGCCTGTTGAGCCTGAGAACCCATGATGAAGTGACGTCAAAAGCGGCAGAGCGCTTGTTCTCGTTAGCGAAGACGCCCGAAGAGATGCTAAAACTCCGAATTAGTGATATAGAGTCTGCAATATATCCAGTGGGGTTCTATCACCGGAAAGCGAAGCAAATCGTTGAGATCTGCTCTACTCTGGTTGAGCGGTATAACTCTAAGGTGCCAGATGAGCTGGATGAACTCCTGAAGCTCCGGGGTGTGGGTCGAAAGACCGCAAATATAGTACTCACGATTGGCTATAATAAGCCCGGTATCGCTGTTGATACACACGTGCATCGCATATCCAATCGCATGGGCATCGTTGCAACCAGGAACCCGAATGAGACCGAATTTGCATTACGCAGGATTGTACCCAAACAGAACTGGATAATCCTCAATGAGCTATTCGTACTGCATGGCAGGAGCGTATGCACGCCACTAAGTCCCAGGTGCAGTATTTGCCCGGTTTCTCAATACTGTAAGCGAATTGGTGTAACACGTTCCAGGTAACGAGACGGGGAAATACTCTTTTACTGTTATTAATACTTTACCACCTGTGATTATATTGTATATCCGCCATAGGAATGGTGCTGAGCACTGAAATAGCGATTCCAGCCGATGCTCACGCTCCTGATAGCCCACATCCAGTATCTCCCGCCGCGCTTCTATTCTATACTTCTGCATTATCCTGCCTATCGGGATATCTGCTTTCATCAGGTCTTCTTTAAACTCGGGCTTCAATCTCGATAGTGGTGTATAAGACCGTGCATAGAGCAGTGGCGTTCTATCGCTCTTCTTCATGATAATGATATCGCGTTCATTTACCGCCACACCCGCATCAGCACCGAGTAACTCTGCTGCGCCTTCCGGGCATGGCACCACCGATTGCCTGATTGTAGCAAGTTCAACCTCACTGCATACAATTAACTCCAGCAGTAGCGTCATTGAGCCGTCATGACCAAGTAATACCCTATGTAGCGGCAGAAGATCATGGAGCTTGCTGAGCCTCCATATCTTCTCCTCTGTTGATGCTCCTTCGTTATGCTTATCGCTCATCACTGCATTTCATTGTTGTATATAAAATATGACTTCCTTCCATTTTATTTCATTGAATCAAATGAAAATTCTTAGATAAAAGGTCATGCATGTTTTGAATTAAGGAAGAAGTGATTATCTCGCCTTTCATCCCCTTCCTCTTTCTTCTCATCTATAAAAACAAATATTCACAGATAATCACAATTGGGACCGGGACCGATACTCTCTCCTCCACAGGGGAGAGATAAGAGAGGTAGAGAAGAGAGAAGAGGAGAAGATGATGAGCTGCAAAGGTCCCGATAGGGGCTGTTTCGTTTATTACAGTCCAAAATGTGGGGAATACCGTGAGATCTCATTGGGCTGCAATAATAGACTATGCTCAGATTGCGGTAAGCGGTACACCACAATGGACAAAGGCGCTTATGTTCTGAAATGGTATGCCAAATTTATCCCTATTCCATAGTCCTAAAAGGAAATACGTTACCTGCTACCCTGCTGTAAACATTGTCTTTGTTCATAATTCCTTTGGTAAAACCATCTTGCCTCCAATTCACCTCTTTCTAATCTCCCACCACATCACCACTGCCGGACGTTTCTCTTTATGCAAACCCTCTCTCGATACGTACTGCTCGATGATTTCCTTTTCAAATGCTTTTTCGAGGTCGCGCACCTGCCGCTTCTCTTCCCACGCTTCTTGCCAGTTCAGCTCTTTCATTCTATTTGTCATGGCAATCCCTGATGTTTGTTAATTAGAGAATCCTCTTTTCTTTAACTTCTTCAGGAAGATGCGAACTGAGTAGCCCACACAGCATTACTATGCTCAATATGGGAACTTCGTATATCATCAACGCGCTGGCAACTGCAAGCAGCACCACTTTGAGCATGGTCAATACTCCCTCGCTTACTCTAAGCCACACGGACCCATCCTTATAGAGTTCGCGAGCAACCAGAAACACGCCAGAAACCACCGTCATTGCAGGGAATATAGCCGGGACTTCTCCCACTATTACCGCTCCACCATACCAGACGCTGAAGCCGATAAAGTGAAAAAACAGTATAACAATCTTGATTGGTTTGTCAAAAGGTATCCGCCTTTTCGCTTTCGTTGAGTTTATTTCTGTCATTTTCTACACCCTCTTTTAGATATAACTTCCGGCAATGAAAATCAAGTATAGAAGGACTAAAATTCCGCCAGCCCAGCGAGGTATCTTTTTGGTCATCATAAAGAGCGAGACCACAATAACTGTACCGAGGCATATGGGAAGATAGAACCTCAGGACCTGAGTGCCTACTGTGACTGGACTTACCAGTGCTATAATACCGGCATTAAACAGGAAGAAGGCAAGGATGGAGCCAACCACATTCCCAAAACTTATCTCAGGTCTTCCCTTCATCGCCGCTGGAAGCTCTCTTGCCAGCTCCTCAATACTTACTAAGAAGGCAAGGATAGTCATTCCAAAAACAGTATCGGAGAGCCCAAGCCTCACAATGATCGTTTCGGAACCAGCGACCAGCATCTCGCTTCCAATGATGATGGCGGCAAGCGATAGGAGAAGAAGTCCAAAGGATTTCCATTTGCTGAGTTCTTCAGCCTCCTCCAGAGTTTCAGCAACTTCTCCTGTGGGTTTTATATCAAAACCTCTTTTGCTTAACCGCAAAAGATAGTTAACTGATAGTACAAACCCAAGAAGCAAAACCGCGCCATCTATTCTCGATAGTTGACCATCAAAACTCAATATACCCAGAAGAAGCACTGCCAAAATGGGCACGGTAAGAATCTGTTTTGGGACCTGTTCAAAGCTCATAGGGGCAAACAGTGCTGTTATCCCAAATGCGAGGGCGATGGCAACCATCGCAGCTCCGATAATGGAACCCAAAGCGATGCCTGCAATTCCTTCAAAGGAGCCAACAGCACCAACGGCAAGATTTTCTGGGTCAAAGCCGATGAAGATGACACTGATAAGGAAGGTGGAAACCCCAAAGCCCAAAGATGTCCCAACAGCTCCTTTGACAAGTTTCTCAGCAAAGTAGATGACTAATCCAAGCCCGGCAACAAAAAGCGCTATGGATACAATTGTGTTCATATTACCTCCTCCACAAGTTCTTTAATTTTTTGTTTCGCTTCTTCAAGCGCATTAACGCCTTTTTCAGTTATTCGATAGTATTTTCTTACCTTGCCGTTAACCACTTCGTCCCTTCTTTTTAGATAGCCCTCTTTCTCTAAAGAATGGAGTATGGGATACAGCGTCCCGGCACTTATTGAATAGCCATGCCTTCTGAGTTCGTTCATAATCCATACACCAAAGATTTCTCCTTCATTTGCATGATGTAAAATGTGTATCCTGATAAACCCCAAAAAGATGTTTCTCATCATAGTATCGCTTAATGATATTGAAAGTCTATACCATATAAAAGTTTTTCGATGTTTTTGCTATGTTGCATAACTATAAATATATATGTTTTCCTGTGTAATGATTTATGAGAAAAGAGCGTTGGGGGAAGAAATATGAAGATAAGCGAAACTGGAGAGAATACAATGAGAAACTTGTAGCTCGTGGAGAAGCATGTATTTCGCTGGATTTGATTGAAACGTGGGATAAAGATTTAGAGAAATTATAACAGAGGGAAGGTTAGGCGCACCATATGTATATCATGAATACCTGACGGTGTTTTTGGCGTATTTACATGTGTTGCTGAACATCGATTACAGAGGGCTTAA
>JAGGRR010000085.1 GCA_021159465.1 Methanophagales archaeon | reverse complement strand
GGATTCCTGGCATATACCTCAAATCCCGGTATTATCACCCTTACTACGGGTATCCCAATCTCCTTCCGCGTCAGATCCACTACGATCACTCGCTTTTCAATCGCTCGCAACTGCTCAAGTGCTATCTTTATATCACCATCTATCGTATCAGTCGCCAGAGCGGGTAGCTCGCTCAACTTCACCGCCTCCTTATCCCTATCCTTAGTCTCAAACCAGTGCCTGTTCATTCTCTTCATTATCTCGTAATCCACAGGCGTACTGCCACTGCCTTTTACTATCTGCATGAGCCTGGACTGTGCAGCTTCTGTTATTGCTCGTATCGCTGCAATCTTCGGGTCACTGTGCGTACCTGCGCCATAGACGAGAAGATTCGGGTTCTTCTCTGGACTATCCAGGGCTAAAGCAACGGTGGGAAATCCGACATCAGTTGGGATATACCAGAAATAGGTTTCAATGCCCTGAGAATTGAATCTCTCCTTAAGTTCGAATATCAAGCCATCATCCTCTTCAATTGCTATTCTTTTACCTGCATCCTTCTTTATCTCAACATAACTCAATGCATCTCGCTCTATCACTTCCATTATGCCATGAAAAATCGCTTCCTCCAGGTTGTTACCTGAAGCTATACCATTACTATCACTCCTGAACAGCCTTCCTCCCCTGGTTGTTGTGTATGGATGATAAACGGCATTTGCAGGCAGAAGAACCTCCTCCTCTGTCATGAGGTCATAACCCTCACACCACTCTATTTTACTATCAGGGGTTACATTAGAAATTGCACTCAATATAAGAGAAGAGGGCTCTACCTTTTTTGCTCTGTCACCTTCATTATATGATTCAAAGTGGAATTTAGCACGGTCTTCTTCTTTTATCTCCGCAGAATAACGCTCTATTGCCTCCATAAGCACTGATACCCGCGCTTGATCCCCTGTTAGACCTTTGCCTGTGTGAACCGATACTGCACCTGCTTTCGCACCAGGTCTATACGCTGAATATACCGGTATATTGAGCTTATCGCGTCCGGTAATATCCTCTATCCCGGTTATTCCTACTTTATCGGTCAGCGTTTCCACTTGCCTTAGAGTCTCCACAGGTGTTAATGCGCGGTGTGTATCGAAGAAGTACCTCTTCGGTGTCCGCCTGAGCTTTATCTGCATCTTTTCAGCACCCTTTATATATCATTAAAACAACTATTAATATTATAAGGTAAAAATGTCAGAAAGGGAAGAAACACCAGAGGAAAGAAGTCAAAGGTGGATGGAGCGTGAAGCAGCAAAGGCAGATAAAGAAGAAGGTGGAAGGAAAGCGAAGAAGATGCGGTGCTCGAAGTGTGGTAAGGAAGTGGATGAATATCTGGAGATAGCTGGGCGTATCCTCTGCTTGGAATGCTATGCCCAGGAGGAAGCGGATGAATTTGGCGCTCTGGAGATGCCCGGAGAAGGAGGTGGGGCAGGTTAATGGATGGAAAGAAGTATGCATTACCAATCCCTCGTGCTATAACTACGGGAATAATATTTGAGGCAGCGGAGAAATTTGGGCTGGAGGTAGACCAGGAGAAAGCATCGCCAGAGGATGCTTTTGATCCCCATACTGGTTTTCCAGTTCGGGATTATGTACCGCGTGTTATACTGCTCGGGGATTCACTTCCTTCTCCTTATCAAGTTCGAAAACCAGTACCGCGAGATCTACTGCTCGGACATTTACCCGAGAAGCTATTGGCAGCAAAGGAATATATATACAAGAGGCATGAGGAATGGATAGCGCATTTAGAGGAATGGCGCACGAAGCGACGTGAACAGATATTG
>JAGGRR010000084.1 GCA_021159465.1 Methanophagales archaeon | reverse complement strand
CTTTCTCTTTAAAGAATTTGCATCGCTATACGAAGCGTTCAGTCAAAAAGTTCGTCTGTCTGCATGTACTTTTGGTCGGGATAGTGGTTTCGTTGGGTATTAACTCAAAGGAGGAATTACAGAAGATTGCTGAATGGTAGTCTGTGGAGGGGGCTAATGAATTTTATATAAACCTTTGCTTTTCGTTCGGAAAATCCGCACGAAAAGATAGTTTTATCAGGGGTTTGAACGATATGATTAGTGAATGCCGAGGGGGCGCGATGATAGAAGTACCCAAAAATTTAGGAAGTGATATGGAAAAGATGAAGAAAAGAGTGATAATAGGGACAATATTTGTTGTAGCATTGGTCATGGCAATGACAATTGTTTCGGCGATAAGTGTAACTCCAGAAAAATCAATGGAACAATGGAGAGAAGAACATACTGTAAAGGTCAAAGCTACCACGATTTACAAATACGAGCAAGGATACTTGGAAATAAAGGAGATATACTCTGGGAAGGACATCGAAAAGAAGTTCGGTGTTGATAATCTCACGAGGGTGCTTAAAATCCCGGTGGAAGCAGAAGTAATAGGAATGAAAGAAGGCGAAGAGAAAGTGCTTGTGACCGAAAAAACAGTGGTGCTAACGAGAGCGAACGACCCGTTTCAATGGTGGATTAGCTATGACTATCCACAGTGGACATATTCGAGATGGTGGGATGGAACACAATGGATATATGAGGAGGAAGACCCAATAAATCTGGCATGGGAGAATACAGATATAAACGCAGCGAAGGCAGAGATTTTAGAAGAGAGCTGGCATGATATTTGGTGGCCATTTGAGTATGTCCACTATGTCAATGATCCAGAGGATGGATGGATAGAAGGTGACGGCGTGGCCGATGACTGGCTTGGCATATGGGGCAGAAATCACACCCGGTTGTGGCAGATGTCGGACGGAGATGTAGTCGCAAATGCACACCACGACGATCCTTTTCCACATGAACCTGACCAATACGAGCCCGTGGAAGAATTGGTTGCTGAGTTCTACGAAGAGCCCGAATGGACGGTTTACGAGGATAACTACTACCTTAATAACTACGTGTCGGATCCGTACAGCAATGGCTGGGCTACCCAAATATATGAATCGTAAGGTGGTGTAAACCACCTTTTTTATTTTTTGGAGGATAAAATGGAGAAAAAGAGATTAGTTTCACCGGTGGTTGTATCGTTATTGATTATTGCTTTGATTGAATTAGTAGGTATGATCGGTGATCCATTCCGTGTGGAAAGTGGCGGTGCTTCAATCTATTGGTTATTTGTTGAGACTTTTATCCTTTTTCTTTTACCAGCGGCTCCAATTATTTATGGATGGATAACAAGGGATAGACCTGGGTCCATATTGGTAGGAGCAATTCCGATTATGGGATTTATTCTTTTGCTTAATTTCAATTATTTTTACCCTTCCCCTGATCTTAAAAGAATAGTAGAGGTAGTTGCTTATGGAGTCGGCTTGTCTGCTGTTGCAGGTTTAGAAGGTTATTTTGCATCAAAAAGAATAATTCCAGTTGCAATATTGTTAGGTATAGTATGGTTTTTTATTTTCTTTACTGGTATTGATTGAAGACATCACAATTGTGGGAAGTTATAGTCATACTTTTGGTGATCTGGAGCTTGTGAGGTTCAGGAAGTATAATGGGAGATAATCGCTCGTTCCATTTTCCGGAACACTTATTCCACCTAGCTCTTTTAACTGTTCCCAAAAAGCATTAGCTCAAGTGAAGAGGATAGTCTCAAGTACCATAACGGCATTTTCAGGGTAATTGTGATTCCACTATATAAATCTTTGCTTTTTGTTCGGAAAATCCGAACGTTTTCGGTGGTTTTATATGCTGTTCCAGCGGAGGTTCGTATGGAGTGCCTTAACGCCGAGGTGGCGTAGCGCTCCTTAGGAGGTGAGAGCGAAAAAAAAAATGAAGAAGATATGGGCAATAGGCATTGTAGTGTTACTGATGTGCGGTGGTAGCATGACGACCGGAGTTTTTTAAGGAACAAACGATAACAATAAAAACCCTCTGTAATGGTTTTTGAGAATCTCAAATGCGGTAGCAGCCCAACACAGGTGGAGATAGTTGATGCGCAAAATCAAAGAAATCTTTTTGATATGTTTGGCATCGAAGAACCAGAGAAAGTGGATTTACCGGATATAAGAACATACGACGAAGCTGGGGACACAATCAACCAGATTATCGACGTAGCGGGATTAAAGGGTTTCGAAGGTCAAATCATAGGTATCTTGGAGTATGCGAACATCAAGATTCTCCTGATTGATCAAGGCGATACGGTCCTTGAAGTGACTTGGGACGGATCCACTATATCGACCTACATATTGATGCCTGAACTTTTGGGCTCAAAGGAATATTCTATCCAAGTAAACCATAGTGAAAAAGGAATCATCGGTCATAAAGGAGGTATAGCGTTACACAAGCTGGATGTCCCGATTCCCAGTTCTTCAGATACCGATGTGCTAACATATTATATCGTCACGGTTTGGCGTGAAGATTGGTGGGAATTTCTTGGAGATAAAAATCTGTTACACACCGAAGGAGAATTCTATGTCGACTATGGCAACGAAGTCGAGAATATTCTCGATCACTCTTATACTGAAACGGCACTCGGATTTGATAGGTGCACCTTTGACCACTCTACCACTGGAGCCGGTACAATAGTTGGCGAAGTTGACACCTATGCTTTATGGGCACTCGATTCATGTGGTGCGGTGACAAAATGCGATCAGGATGCTTGGGTTTCATGCGATTGCTGGTGTAATGCGGATGGTGATGGTCATGGTGACAAATGGATAGCGATAGGTTGTGGTTGCTATGCATATCCATAATCACACTGCGATGAGAGTAGCTAAGAAAATCAGCCCTTGGGAGATAAGAGACATTGCAACACAAAAAACAAATTTTTCCCTTTTTTTGGGGTTATTTTTTCTTGTCCCACATTTCCAAAACCTCTGCTTTTTGTTCGGAAAATCTGAACATTTTCGGTAGTTTTATAAGGGGTTTGAATGATACTATCAGTGAGCGCCGAGGGGCGCAATGATAGAAGTACCCAAAAATTTAGGAGGTGATATGAAAAGATGAAAACGAAAGAAAAATTAACAATTGGAGCGATGTTAATAGCGGTATTGCTTGCAAGCACAGCTCTTTTGTTCGCTGCGAATACTTCAGGAGATGCGTCTGAAGAAGTTAGTATAAACAAAGAGAGTTACGTGACACATCGTTCAATTTCACAACAACCTACATCTAACGCCTTGTGAATAAAACGTATACACCAACAAACGAAATTTTCTTAATTCGAAACTTTACGGAGCCCATCAGCATAGAAGAGATAAAAGAAAAAAGAGAGGAGATAATAAACAATTTTATCGATGTCATAGGGAGACCTGAACATGCGATAGCAATTGCTACTCCCGAAGTTCCAGAAGGAGTCCGTATTGTAGCTTATGGTTTCAGGATTTATCCAAACGGTGTAACTGCGCAATATGTGGGAATGGCAGGTGACGACGAGGAATCTGTGCAGATAATTCACAAACATGCACAGGAATGGTATAACAAGTATGAGGTTCTAAGGACTTCAACAGAGGTTTTGGGAGAGCCGCATTGGGTGGAAATAGGCAGAAATGAAGGTGAGATATATCATAACCCTCATGGAGGCGTAGATAACAATTATGTACTATTTCAGTTGGCAGATGATACATCAAGCACCAGAGATTGGTTCGCTATACATCATATCTTCTGTATGTATCCTGGGTGTCATGTATATGGCTCTAACTGGAGAAATGACTACGGCATACCCAAACATGATTGGTCAGCGTCTGATTTTGGAAATCCTCAGCTACATGACCACGACCCGATGGGAACACATACAGGAACACAAACTATATCGGTAAGTCTTGGACCATCACCTGCTTTGCAGTGGAGCTACACCCAACCAGAGGTTACCACCTTAGATGAGTCAGATTCGAGTATAGAGCTTGCAAGATGGAAAGAGACATTTAACAGTGAAGCGGCACAAACGCACCCTGGAGGAATGGAACCAGGCAGTTCTTGCGGAGTAAATCAGCCCTCTGGTGGAACTTACAAATTATTAGATCTGGTGGCGGAAGGGCATTTCAAGTTATATCCTATTCCTGCTCCTGCGACTTTGACACACACATGGCATATTTTTATATCTGGCTTCCCGCAGACGTAAAAAGTATCAATGAGCTGATGATTGTGCGGTGAATTTTATATAAACCTTTGCTTTTTGTTCGGAAAATCCGCATGAAAAGATAGTTTTATCAGGGGTTTGAACGATACTATCAGTGAGCGCCGAGGGGTGCGTGATGATAGAAGTCCCAAAAATTTGGTAGTGTTTCATCATCAGTTAAAATTCACCTCCAGCAGATATAATTTCAACCTCACCTTTTATAAATCTTAAGTTATCA
>JAGGRR010000083.1 GCA_021159465.1 Methanophagales archaeon | reverse complement strand
CCCTGGGATGGGTATCTGGACGATTTCAGTCAAGATACCGCTGGCGATCGTTATAACCCCGGCAAGTATATACCCTTTCCCCTTTCCCTGCACCAGCCAGAGAACGGCAATAGAAATCAAGCCGAAGAGTATAAGATGCCCAAAGTCAAACACCTTGTCCACAAACAAGTACCCTCCAGAAGGTATGTCCAGGCCAAAAAGTAACACCATGGCAATAGCTATTATTACAATTGACTGTTTTTCCCGGCTCATGCACACACCTGGTGAGGAGAGGAGAAAACGGGGTCAGGTCTTGAATTGTGAATTTTGCTCTTGTCTCTTTGCTTCATTTTTTATTGCTTTACTTACTGTGGAATAATGAATACCCAGGCAATCTGCAATTTGTTTAAGGGTATAACCATATTCTATGTGGGCAGCGTATATTTTTTCATTTCGTTCTTTTTTATTTTTTATCTGGCTAAACATTTCAGAAAGCTTTGGTCTTATGGCAAATCTCTCAATTCTGGGTATTTCTCTCATCTTTTTTCTCTCTTGGAGATATACCTTTATCTTTTGAACAAAACTGTCTTTTCCTAAAATGATCCCACCTTTTAAATCCTTCCAGGGTGTTTCCTTTCCTATCCCTGATAGCACAAATTCCTCATAAATCCTTTGAGCCTCTTTTCGTTCTTCTTTAAACTGAGAAAGAATCCAATCAGTAGTGAGAAACTTGGGTCTTTTAACCCTGCCAGCCGTAGCGGCGTAACTGCTCCAATTCCATTGCCAGGGTTTATTAACTACTCCAGCCCTTACAGGATTTAAAACTATATATCTGCATAATTCTAAAAGGTAATTTTCCTTTTCTACTAAGATAGACTTAAACCTTCCTTGAAATAGGTGACCTACTGTATTGTGTATCTTATTGAACTTTTGGGTATATACACCATTTAACTGCCTTATGCCTTGAGAGAGATTTCCATCCGGGGTTTCTACTAAAAGGTGATAGTGATTATCCATAAGACAATAGGCATGACATAAAAAGTTGTATCTTTTTACTACTGAACCCAGTATCTCCAGAAAAGTTTCTCTATCCTTGTCATTCTCAAATATCCTTTCTCTTCTATCTCCTCTTGAGGTAATGTGATAAACTGCTCCGGGAAATTCTATTCTTAAGGGTCTTGCCATAAAACTAATATATACCATAAAATAATTCAAAAATCAAGACCTGACCCCTCGACAGGACCCCTCGACAGCCTCAAGATCAGTGTGACCC
>JAGGRR010000082.1 GCA_021159465.1 Methanophagales archaeon | reverse complement strand
AACCAATAGCGAATTTTGCCCCATTCGACTTCTTAAGTTGGTCTTTTATGACTTGTATTAACTCCCTTCCAGGGCTATTATCTATTATGTTTGGCGCTATTCCATTGTTATTCATCTTATTTTAAACATCGCCCTTTATCTTCGTCATTTTATCATAGCTTTTAAGTGTTATTGGTATAGCCTTAGTCATGCTTTATAACAACCACTGCTTATAAAGCCCATGCTCCTTTAATACCTCCTTCGCACGCGCTCTCGCCTCCTGATGGCTCTTAATAAATGCGAACATCAATTCTGCCACCTCCGATTTGCATGTTTTGCACGTTCGCTTGCCGTTTTTACACTCCTCAAATATCTCCCTTATGTATGCATCCTCATCCACCAGATGGAACATCAATAACTCATAGACCGTACATTCCTCAGGCAACCCACCCAATCGCTTCTGCTCCTCTACCGTTACACGACCACCCGTCTTCGCTTGTTTAACTTTAGCAGCAGCATCTTCTGGTGGCTCTGTTAGC
Organism: Methanophagales archaeon; assembly: GCA_021159465.1. Taxonomy (NCBI): domain Archaea; kingdom Methanobacteriati; phylum Methanobacteriota; class Methanomicrobia; order Candidatus Methanophagales; species Candidatus Methanophagales archaeon. Next base: position 7,409 of record JAGGRR010000082.1, on the reverse strand, counting down.
GCTATATAACTCTCAGGCACACTTGATGACATCTTACCGCCGGTCAGCCCCTGCATGAACCGGTGATAAATAGCAGCAGGCAGGAAGAAGCCATAACCTCCGTATTCCAGCTCCACTGCTCGCACTATTTCCTCTATCCCGTGCATGTATGCATCTATGTTACTCTCGGTAACAGGAGTGACAGGAGCGTGTATATATACATCCATGTGCATTTCGTGCATCTCATACTTCTTGAGGCTGGGATACTTCTCTTCTATCCTCTTTGCTATCTCTTCCACCGCTCCAGGCTTCGTACGCTTCACCCTTATGCTTATATACGGCTTGCACTCCTTAGCAGTATATCGCTTCTCCACACGGAACATGCGCATCCGTGCAGCTATATCCCTTGTCAATCTTATATGGGGGTCCTGATCAACGCCAACAGGAATAACTACCGGCTTTGGACCGCCATACTCAACCAGCTGTGGCTGCAATATGTCCGCATTCTGTACCAGCACGCTTATCATGTGTGAGATGTTCACATCGCCTGAGAATCCGTATATCGCACTCAACTCACTGAAGTTTACTTCCTTTCCTAACTCAAAAGCGAGGTCCTGCAATTTCTTATTACTGGACTGGAAATATATATGACCACGCTCTATATCGAAACCCAGTGCTATGAGACTTACTATATATTCATTCACACCTATCTCGTGGCATTTATCCCATGAGAGACCACGAACCGAGTGCGATTCCATATCCGCAATACATGCGAACGCTTCCCCACCCATCCGCTGGTGCCAGATAATCTCGTCCATCACCATCTTACCACCGAGATGAACACGACCAGAGGGCATGAAACCACTCATCACTGCGAACTTGCCCTTTGCCTCCATCGCTCTTAGCACGTCCTCATAACCCCGATGCCCCATGATGATACCTCTTCTCATGTACAGATGCGGCTTCTCTATTCGCTTCAGAAGCGGTCCAAACCTGGATATGCCAAATTCATCGAATAATCGCTTGTAATCCTTCTCCTTTATATCTGTAACACCCCAGGGGTCTATCTCTTTTACACGCATCGCTTTGCTCTACCCCAATATGTTTATCTCATACTCCTGAATAACGGGATTGGCAAGGAGTCTCTTACACATCTCTTCTACCTCGTGCCTCACCCTTTCCACGTCTCCATCCTTATTACCATCCCCATCTTCTACTTTTACATCTATTATAAACGTCTTAATTGTTCTCACTGCCACCACATTCGTGAATCCTAATAGATTTAATGCCTTCTTCGTATTCTCTCCTTCCGGATCCGCAACTCCATGCTTCAGTCTTATCTTTACCTCTACTTCCATATCTATTACTATTTATTGTGGCTTTATATCATTGGCTACTTACTATAATTAATTATGAGCATGAGCAGTGCTATTGGGACGGAAGCGGAAGAAAAAGTGGAACACTACCTCAAATTGAACAATAAATACCTCAATGAAGCAGAGGAGCTGATAAAGAGGAAGGATTACGTTCAAGCACAACCATTTAAAAAAGCGTTGACGGAAAAAGCTTCGCTGAAGCTATGGGGTGCTGCGAAGAGGGGCATCAAGATGAAATCTCATGGCGAACGGTACAAATTCGTAGCGAAGCTGAAAACAGAACCTGAAGATCCAGAACTGTCGAGGTTATTTGGGCTCGCTGGTGCTTCGCATCAGAATTTCTACGCGAACTGGTTACCTTCCGAAGTTGTAATTGACTACGCAGAAGCGGAGAAGGAACTTGTAGCAAAGCTCGATAGGGTTCTATAAAACACTTTTATGTTGAGGAGAGATGCAAGCAACTTATAGCGCAGCGGGCGTAGATACAGCCCAGGAGAAAGTTGGTTTAGCACAATTACTGACGTATATACGTAAAACGAGAGAGTTCAGGCGAGGCGGGGGTATCGGTGCACAGAAGCTGGATATAGGCTATTTTGCAAATGTGATTGATATAGGGCATGATATGGGAATGGCAATATCAACTGACGGCGTCGGCACCAAGATACTGGTTGCACAAATGATGAATAAATACGAGACTGTGGGGATTGACTGTGTCGCAATGAACGTTAATGATATACTATGTGTAGGTGCTGAGCCTCTTTCCATGCTCGATTATATCGCAGTTCGTGCACCCAATCCGCGTTTACTTGGGGAAATAGGTAAAGGGCTACTAAAAGGTGCTGAAATCGCACGAATAAATATCGCAGGTGGCGAGCTCGCACAACTGCGAGACATGTTATCTGGGGTGCGAACGGACTATGAATTTGACCTGGTAGGTACTGCAATAGGGATAGTGCCCCTTAACCATCTGATCACTGGGGCGGATATAAGAGAACACGACGTTATTATTGGACTGAGAAGCAGTGGCATACACAGCAACGGGCTCAGTTTGGCACGTCATGTAATTGCACAGCATCCAGAGATAATTAACCGCCATTTTGAAGGACTGGATAGTGATAAGACTCTGGGCGAGGAATTACTCACACCTACCCACATCTATGTACCTGAAGTTATGGATATGCTTTCTCACGGTCTTGATATAAAAGCACTTGTGCACATTACAGGTGGAGGGCTATTGAATTTGAACAGGGTACACTCTCCTTTCGGGTTTGTGATAGACTATTTGCCAGAGCCACATGCAATATTCTCGATACTGCAAAAGCTTGGTAATATCACGGAAGCGGAGATGTTCAGTGTCTATAATATGGGCATAGGATTCTGCGTCATTGTAGGGGAGCATGATGCTGATGCGGTCATTGATACCGCTATGCGCCATGATGTTGAAGCCTACAAAATTGGTTATACAGTGAAGGATAAGGACAAGAAGGTTATTATAAAACCAAGAAACTTATATGGGCTTGGAGATAAATTCTTCTTGCGGAGGTAAAAATGGTAAAATGGCAAAAATGATGAAATCCATAGAGCTGTATGAACGCGCAACAAAATATATGCCGGGCGGCGTTAGTAGTCCGGTGCGTGCATATAAACCATATCCATTCTTTACAAGCAGTGGAAAGGGCTCGCGGATATACGATGTAGAGGGCAATGGATATATTGACTACTGCTTAGCGTATGGACCTCTCATTCTGGGACACGCACCGGAGGAAGTGAAAGAAGCGATTAAAGAGCAGCTTGAGCGTGGCTGGCTCTTTGGCACACCACATGAAGGCGAGATAAAGCTTGCAGAGAAGATTATAGCATTGTATCCCTCGATTGAGATGGTCAGGTTCGTTAACAGTGGTAGCGAAGCGACGATGGCAGGTATAAGACTTGCGAGGGGTTTCTCTGGTCGTGATAAGATAATAAAGATAGAAGGTGGATTTCATGGTGCACATGATGGCGTTCTTGTGAAAGCAGGCTCAGGTGCCACCACTTTCGGTATTCCTGATTCCAGAGGCATACCTCCTGATCTGGTCAAGAACACGCTCCAGGTGCCCTTTAATGATATCACAGCGCTGAGCACCATCCTGGAAGCGAACGCAGGAGAGGTCGCTGCGGTTATAATGGAACCCGTTATGGGCAACGTGGGACCGATACCGCCGGAGGATAAGTATCTGGAGGATGTGAGGAGATTGACGAAGGAGCATGATGTCCTGCTCATCTTTGATGAGGTTATTACTGGATTCAGACTCGCACTTGGCGGTGCACAGGAATATTATGGGGTTATACCAGACATAACCATCCTGGGTAAGATTGCAGGTGGCGGTTTTCCAATCGGCATCTTTGGTGCGAGTAGAGCGATTATGGAGCTTGTAGCACCTGTTGGGGGGGTATATCAGGCTGGCACTTTCAGTGGTAATCCCGTCTCTATCACTGCGGGCATCAAGACGATAGAGATACTGGAACGTGAGAACGCTTTACCGCGAATAAACGCACTTGGCGACCGTATGCGTGCTGCATTAACCGATACAATACATGATTCAGGCGCAGGAGTAGAAGCTTATGTCTCAGGTGTTGGCTCTATGTTCAAGATATTCTTCAGTCCTTCGGGTAATGCTGTGCGGAACTATTCTGATGCGCTCATGTGTGACAAGAACAGGTATATGCGCCTTTTCCATAAGATGCTATCCTCAGGGGTATTCCTTCCACCATCGCAATTTGAGACGAATTTTATCAGCCTCGCACATTCCGAAGAGGATATAGAGACAACAATAGAGGCATATAAGGAGAACATCTCCAAAATTTAATAAATATTTATACAACTCTCTATTCCTCTTATACATGACTCGGTCACGCTGCACTGTATGCGGCAAACCTGCTTCGTACAGATGCAAATACTGTGGTGACACCCTTTGCAGAGAGCATTTCCCGCCCGATAGGCACTGGTGTGTAGGATATGGTAGTGGTAGTGGTAGTGATAGGGATAAAGATAGAAATAGGAATTATGAGCGTGAGCGTGCAAAGACTAAATTATTAGTTAATACGGATATCCCCAGGATATTCTCTCATAACTACTCATATCTGATTCTGTTCCTCATCTTATTCTCTTTTCTTCTGCAATTGCTCATTCCCGGCTACACTGATCTTTTGATCCTGATTCCTGGGTTGGTGATGGAGAGACCATGGACGCTGGTAACGCATATCTTCCTCCACTCTGTCCAGCGGCCTGAACACGTCCTTATCAACATGTTCGTATTCTTCTTCTTTGCACCCGTACTGGAGAGGCGAGTAGGGAGTGCGAAATTCCTGCTCATATTCTTCCTATCCGGCATCTTCGGGGGTCTTGGCTACTGTATGTCCTCTTCTCTTTATCCTGCACTGGGTGCGAGCGGTGCGATATGCGGCGTTCTTGGCGCGCTCGCGATGCTGATGCCGAGGATGAGGGTCTATTTTATAATATTTCCAATGGAGATGTGGATGATGGTGATTCTATTTGCGTTATATGATGTCTTCATGATAGGTGCTCAAGACTGGGTTGCACATACAGCGCATCTGTCTGGACTCCTGTTCGGACTGATTGCTGGCTGGATAGAGTCGAAAAAGAGTTGAGATTGAACTGAGAATGAGAGGATATGTTTTTATTTTTATATGTTTTTAGATACAAATATCCTATATATGAGATACATCTCAAAAATGTGAAGGTGATGGAAAGATGGGTGAGGGTATAATATTCTCGTTAAGAAAGCTTGCTCTGCTCGGTGCCATTGAACAACCAATCAAATTGTCTTCCGGGCATTTCGCAGAGGCGATAAAATCAAGCGTTCAAACTGCAGCGAGACGGCTTCAGGAGCTTGAACGCAAGGGTCTGGTGCACCGAAGGATAATTGCAGATGGGCAATGGATAACACTGACAGAGAAGGGTGTGGAGGAACTGAAGAAGGAGTGTTATGAATATCAGGCAATCTTTTCCACCGCAAATATAGAGGTAGAAATCGCTGGGCGGCTGATTACAGGTCTGGGTGAGGGGAAGTATTACACCACACTTGAGGGGTACAAGAAGCAATTCGAGACCAAATTGGGTTTCACTCCTTTTCCTGGCACCTTGAACCTGCACCTGGATTCCCATAGCATAGCAGTGCGTAAAAAGCTGAATTGGAGAAGAGGGATAAAGATAGAGGGGTTTGAATCTGAGAACAGGACCTTTGGAGGTGGCAGATGTTTCTCCTGTAAGATATTAAACCCCAGGGCAGAAGGGATCAAAAGTGCTGTTATCATTCCCGAGCGTACACATTACCCGGAAGATGTTCTGGAGATAATCTCTCCGGTTTATCTGCGCTGTGAACTTAATCTGGAAGAAGGAGATGAGGTAAGGACTAAAGTGAAGATATGATCCCAGACTCGGTAGAGAGGGGCATCGAACGTTTAAGAAGAGGGGAACTCGTCTTGATCTACGATGCAGAGGACCGTGAAGGTGAGACAGACTTGGTAATGCCTGCAACCATGGTGAGACCGAAGGACATAGCGTATTTCAGGCGCGAAGCAGGAGGGCTTATATGTGTTGCTATTCATCCATTTGCCGCTGAGAAATTCGGTCTTCCGCTTATCAGTGACATCTTGAGACGTTCGCCCTTGCGTGGAATGGTGGAGGATAATGGCGATCTGGTATATGATAAACGTTCTTCATTCTCTCTGTGGGTGAATCACCGCGATACATTTACAGGTATAACTGATAGAGACCGCGCGCTTACAATAAAGAAGATAGGGGAAGCAGTAGCAGAGGTATTGAATGGTAGTTCTGGTTCCTTCGATTTCCAATCCTCCTTCAGAACCCCCGGGCACGTTGCGATACTGAGAGCTGCTGACACCTTACTCGAGGAGAGAAGGGGGCAGACAGAACTTTCTGTAGCTCTCGCACTGCTCGCGGGCATACCTCCGGCGATGGTGATCTGTGAGATGCTGGATGGCAATACGGGATATGCGTTATCCAAGTCAGATGCAAAGAGTTATGCGCAGAGACACAACAGTGTATTCATAGAGGGTAGGGAGATAATAGAGGCATATAATCACACTTTTTAATAAAAGTTAACACATATTAGATCATAACATAATTTTTTTGTTACAAATCGGGGCACATAATTCAAAATAAGATAATAAACAAAGGGCAGTGGACTGCTCATCTGCTTATTTACGGATAAAGTTAATATTATTCCTCAGTGTTAACGATGCCAGTTCAGTTCCAAGCACGAGAACCGCCTGCTTGTGCTCCTCCTTGCTTCGATGTACCTGGAAAGGAGAGATACCCAGCTCGTTGTACTTCTCGAAACTACAGCCCAACCCATTTTCCTCACAATACTTCTTCAATTGCGCCAGCAGCAAATGCAAATGTACCAGCTCTTCTTTCTTCATGGATATACAATATAACATGTACATTTTCCATATTTAAATGTTTATATGCAGATAACATATGTGAATAGCACTATTCTAAAATGACAAACTCAAGTAGCTATCCTGTCGCCGAAAAGAAATAAAGGCTTTAACTCTTTGTCAATCCTCATATCGAAAGATGCAAAGAGTTTTCTTTTTCAAAAAAAGCTTTCTCCTAAGCATTGTGGAGATCCTCATAGCCGGCTTGGCTTGATATGTGTCTATGGTATCTTGAATTTGAATATTTCATATTTACTTAATATGGGGGCTATTGCCAATCGTGCAGTAACTATAAACGCCATATACTGCCATAACGCCAGATACTATGACGACCACCAGTAGCAGGTATTTATTGGTCATTTGATACAGTGCAGATACTCAGATATTTTTATATTTCGCTCATTAAAAAAAATTCGCTGCAGGCTGTAGGCTATAAGCTATAGGCTATAGGCTATAAGCTTGCATACCACAGCCTGAATGCGGGTATCCAATCGTTATACTCTTTTCCGTTGGCATCCTCGAACGAAGTGCAGGTAATGTTCCCTTCATTTAGCTGTTTGTAGGGTGCGTGTATTATCTGCGGATACGAGC
>JAGGRR010000081.1 GCA_021159465.1 Methanophagales archaeon | reverse complement strand
TCAAGAGCGATAATTAGAAATAAAATTAGGGGATAAGCGATAAAGCTGAATGATAATGATAAAGGTCTTAATAACCTCCACTTCTTCTCTGGCACCTGCTACTCCTGCCCCCTTCAACAAATGCCTCACACGCTCTTCAGTCGCAGGCTGAGGCTGAGTACGAAACAGGAAGTGATAACAGGGCAGTCGAAAGTCCAGCACCGTGCGATCGCTATTATGTAAAGGATTCACAATAAAGAGATGCACATGTGCTGGATTAACTTCAAAATGGTGCTATTTAAAATGCTCTTCTATATTGCGCAATGCACACGCCAGCTTATCCGGCTTTCCATGCAATAAAACACACTGCTCATCCGTCTGGTATTCCCGGTGATGGTGACGCGTAGTTAGCTGTGTAATCGTAGCAGCTATTGGTGTAACCAGCGCAGTAACGAAGAATTTTAGTAGCTGTGGTGCCGGATCATCTTTCTGCCCAAATCCGGTGAATATCGCACCCCAGAAAGCGAAATACACGAGAGCAATGAGCATCCCAGCTAAGATCCAGGAAAAAGTCACAATTCCTATGGAACTATTCTTAATATTAATATGTGTGAGTTCGTATGCCAGTACAGCTTCCATCTCCTCATCTTCAAGCAGGTCTGTCAATCCAGTAGTAAGAACAACAGAGGCATGTCTCTTGCTCCTGCCTGCTACAAATGCATTTGGCATAGCGGAATCCTACAATGAAGATACCCGGCGCAGGAATACCTGTCTTTAATACAAGCATACAAGCCTATGTACCATTTCATGCAGTTGGGTATTGCTTGTCTTCCTCGCATGGTACCAGTGCAGCAATAATCGGTCAGTGATGAGATACATGAGCAATATGAGCAGGAACAGCGCAAGAGCACCAATAGCAACAATGATTAACACTGGTGATAGTGGTAATGGTAATGGTAATCCATGCTCGAACATCCCCCCATCCAGCCAAAAGTTCTCTCATCAGAAATTTCAAATTTAGCTATATATGGATAATCTTTGTGAGGAGCAGCTTGCCTTCATTCACTATCCCTACACCTTCATATTTTATGTCGCCAGCCCTTAAAGCAGCCCGAAACGCATCGAACAAATCAGGAGAGTTCACTATACTCTGCAATGTGTGCTCACTGGTATATACATTTATTGTGGGGTCTGGATTCTTTCCCGTCTTTAGCTCCGCTATATCTCCCCTTATGTTACTATTGAAATTCAATACGCTACCGTTATCGAGCGTGATGTATATGTTTACGCGTTCGTTACCGAATACCCATCTGATCATCTCGGGATCAAAGATGATAGCAAAAGTTTTTGTATGGTATACCTTATCCAGGTTGATCCTGAGTGTGAAGGAGTCCAGGGGAGATATAAATGAATCCAAATCAGTAGCGTTATCAAGTGCTTCCTTTACCTCCTCATAATCACATCCCGATATAAGCCCTTTGCTCTCCCCCTTATTCAGAACCCTATTAATTCCCATCTTCTCTTCACTCCAATTCCCTGCACCTGCTATATTGACATGATTGACAAAAAATGATACAATGATAAGGACCATGAATAGCAGCGATACAACGTCAATATTGTTACCTTTACCTCCCATCTCTATAGAATAACAAAATATTATATATGTAGATATAAACTATTATTATGAGAAGGATAGAGATAATAACGCGGGAAAACACCGAGCTTGTAGACATTACGGACAAAATAAAAGATATAGTCAGGAATGAGGGTGCTATCTCCGGTATATGTGTGGTATTCACAAAGCATACAACTACAGGACTCATAATAAATGAAAATGAAGCGGGTTTGAGAAGCGATATCATTGCTCTTCTGAACGAACTGATCCCAAAAGGTGGGGGTTACATGCATGATAAAATAGATAACAATGCACATTCGCATCTCAGGGCTATGATCCTCAGTTCCTCTGTGTGTATCCCAATAGACCAGGCTAATTTAATGCTCGGGCGATGGCAGAGTATCTTATTCGTTGAGTGTGACGGACCAAGAAAGAGGGAGGTATATGTAAAGGTTATACAATAATACCATAGTATTTTTAATAGTATCTAATGTTACTTCTATTAAAGGTTTCTTCATGAAAGTGTGTTCTTTGTTAGGAGGAGGGTAAGAGATGAGGAAAGCAAGAGCAAGAGGAGATGAGGAGAAAGTGATTGCTTACATGACATCCAGGTTATTTCCATGGAACTTTATTGTGGAGGATGTTGATCCGGAGTCCTTAAGACATTTTGTTCCTTATGCGATCCAGATATGTGAGGATAGGGGAATAAAGAAAGGCTCGATAGAGCGAGACCGAGTAAAAGAGGTGATAGAAAAGGAATTGAGATGGATGCTGAACGATTATCTACATCAAGAAAACAGGGATGTAACGAGGGCACATGGCAAATTCTATGCTCAGTATCCTTTCGCGTTCGCTCAGGCACTGATACATACAATCCTATACCGATTGGGAGTAGAGCTGGAAGATGTGGTGAATATAAATGCACTTGGGGAGTTGCTGGAGCTGGATATTAAGACAATAAAGAGAAAAGAGCGTTTTATTCGCGATTTGATATCCAGGAACGAGGAGAAGGCATTGCGGATATTCAGCAAAGCCATGTTGAACAGGAAGGTGATATCAGAAGAGGGTGATTATATAGGCAGCGTGAGTGACATCGTATTTGATAGTGAAACAGGCATCCTCAAGGGTCTTATATTGATTCAGCAGAGAGGTTCAGAGAGGCTAAAAGTACCCATGGATGATATGAAATTGAATTTATACAGCAGGAATATCGTGTTAAGATATATAAAGAAGGAGCAATGACCACTTCCTCCTATTATTCTTATTCGTCACCTCCGTTCTTAGAGCAGTATCTGAATGATTCGCTCGATCTCCCCGACTTCTATTCCTTAGCTTCATTGCTGAGAATACAGAAGAGAGAAGCAGAGAGGTTGGTGATAAAGCATAAGGAAAGAGCAGCGGGATGCAGGATCAGGGATCTGTTCTGCACAAAGGAGACGAGAGAATTGAGACGTGAGATTCTGGAGATGCTATCGCTCTATGCAGTAACTCGAATCGGTAAGGAGATGATTCTCACACTCATACCCACACAAAACAGAGAAGAACTGCAAAGGCGGTTCACAGATATACGAGCAGGTATAGAATTGGTGCAATTACTGGGTGCTGAGAATGTAAAGAGGGTGCGGGAAATGCTATCAAAAGTGGAGATAAGGGGTATTGGCATCTTCAAAGCTCCCGTCGTTGCCGTTCAGGATAGAGAGATAGAGCAGTTGATAAAAGCAAACTATGGCGATTTTGTAACTGTGGAATTTCTGGATTCAGTGGAGAAAGCGGAAGAGCTCGTGAATAGAGAGAATAGCATTTTACTGATCGGTGGGCGTGAGCACGAATACGATGAACCGGGTATCATAACGAAACGGATTGATGATTTATCAGAGCCCTGCGAGATATGTCCGGAGTTCGTGGTCAGGAGCTATGTAGCGAAGAAGAGTGCGATAGAGGTACTGATAGAAATTCTTGAACATTTTGAGGCTATCAAAAACTCAGAATTATTCAAAGATGTCCCAATTACCGAGTTAAAAGCTGTATTATCGCTTATCAGTGTTAGTGAGGCAGAGGTTAAAGATAAGGATAGGGATAAGGATAACGGGGCTGAGAGCTTCGACGAGAAGATCCTGAGATATGAGGAGCAGATAAACAGGGAAGCCGTGCGGATAATGAAAACGGGTGGTGGAGCAGCTGAATTCAGAGCTTATCTGGATGATATCCTGTTGCAGATGGCAGATGAGCTGATGCTCAAGGGTGAGGACAGTATCACACTCCGGGAGAGTGTTCTGGATCTGGAGGCTGGTGAGCTACCATTTGAATTCAGGAGGGATAAGATAGGGAGCCTGCGCCTGAAGTATAACAGGGAGAGAGGAGAGAGGAGCTACTACCGGTTGTGTGAATTGGCGAAGCAGCTGGAGCAGCACAGAGAGGTGGTGAGAGAAGGTATCAAAAAACTATTCTACCTCGATTTCATGCTCGCTACGGCGCTGTTCGCTCGTGACTTCGAGTTGAATCCCCCGGAGCTTATAGATGGGGGTCTGGGGTTGGAGATGGGAAAGAATATATTCCTGAAGGCTGAAGAGTTAAAAGGCGGAGAGAAGGTAATTCCGGTATCCTACTCGATAGGGGAGGTGAAATTGGGCATCTTCGGTGCTACGCCGCATCCTGTAGCTATCCTCACAGGTGCCAATAGCGGCGGTAAGACCTGTTTGCTTAATATGCTTGCAACCTCTGTTATACTCACCGAGCTGGGTCTGCCAGTGCCTGCCGAGAGGGCGGAGATACCACTGCTGCCTCTTTACCTGTACAGGAGAAAGATGATAAAGAAGACAGGGTCTTTTGAATATTCGATGAGGGCATTGGGCAGGATATTCATGCGAAAGGGCGGGAAAGTGGTATTGATAGATGAACTGGAAGCGCTGACCGAACCAGGAGCAATGGGACGTATAATGGCTTCAATCCTGAATAACCTGCCTGAAGGTACTCTCGGGGTGGTGATAACGCATTTGATCCATGAGATATTGCCACATATAAGTATGGCGAAGATTCGGGTGGATGGTATAGAATCAGAAGGTCTGGATGCCTCAGGGAACATTATTGTGGATCGGCAGCCGATGTTCAATCACATCGGTTCGAGCATGCCGGAACTGGTGATAAAGAAGCTATTGGGGCGAGTAAAGAATGTGGAATTGAGAACAGTATATGAAGAGATAATAGATGTACTGGCAAATGAGCGAGCGGAATTGGGCTCAAAGAGCAAAAATGGATGAATGGAATGGGATAGAATGATATAGGAGTGATACCATGATGGGAGCGAATACAGGATATATCCCCTATCTGCGCATCGGTAAGATGAACGAGATATTGAAGCAGATACCGCTGCAATACATCTCGGTAGTGAATGAGTTCTCAACCAGGGATATAGCGAGGGCTATTGGAGTGAGCATGACCACGGTTAATAATCTTATAGCAACAATGAAATCGCTCGATTTTATTGTTGGGCGGCGGAGATTCTTGTTTACACGCCCGGGTGCAGACTATTCTGTCCTAATAAGGACGGATGAAGAGGCGGCGAAGAAGATACTGGAAGAGCAGACGAACAAGATCGAGTATTTTGTAGTGGTGAAGCAGGAACTGATTCAGAAAGGGGAACTGACGATCTTTGAGATTGGTGACGAGATGGTAAAGCGGTATGGTAAGAATTGGACAAACCCGCTGACCTTAAAGACCTATGGCGCTGCAATTGCAAGCATACTTGATTTCACAGGCTTTGGGCATTATAGAAGGGGGATTTTAAGACTTGAGGAAGAGAAGGAGGGGATGGACAGCCCCGTTCCTTATCTCAGTGTGGAGAAGATGCTGAAGATAATGGATGCTCTATTCCCCGAGGGTAGTGAAATTCATAAACTTGCGGCTGAACTGGGAACAGAGGAGAGACGGTTGAGTCAGGAACTCTCATGTTGTCGTGCAATGGGGTTTGTCAGGCACCCACGGAGAGGTTTTTACGAATTGACAGAGGATGGGCGGGAGATAACGCGCAGCAGTGATGGGCTCAGGAAGAAGAAATTCACCGAACATCTGCTTGGTTCTGGTTATAAAAAACTTATAGACAGGCTACAGCAGCAACTACATGCTGACGATAAAATAACGCTGATAACGCTTGGTGATCTCTTAGAAGAGGGATATAACAGGCAATGGTCGGAGATAACGAAGAGAACATACGCGAAGAAGTTCTTAAACTGGCTCAGGTATTCAGGCATCGTGGTCAAGGTAGAGGGAGGCTATAAATTGCGTGTATCTTAAGTTTTAATCTTAATACATAATACATTAATGAAAAGAAGCTTTGAAGCAGAGTTGCTAAGGCTTAAGGCTATTTCTGTGAAGAGAAGCATTTTATCTCGTTGGTGTAATACTGCGGGAATAAGTTATGAGGGGCGGAAATCCACACATGATGAGGATGTGTGACCTTTTGAAAAAAAACTTTATTATTGGGTCTCTGTTTAGAGATTATCTTTTTGTGTTTTGAGTATTTATATCTTGTTTTTTACAATTGCTTTTTTATACTCTCGAATTCGGTTTCTGACAGCTCGCCAAGGGCATATCTTGTCTTCAAAATCTCTATGGCATCTCCTTTTTTTTATCAGCGATTCTATTTTCTTCTTCTCAACAGTTCTGAGCCCAAAATAGAATGATATTATTGCTCCATATATTCCATACACAAAATAGTTCGTATAACCCGTTGCCTCTATAATTCCTGTTAAATCCAAAAACAAGATTATTCTTAATCTGAGGTATGCACCATCAGCCCCCTTCTCGTGGAGCACCTCTTTAGCCATAAAATCAAAATTCGATCAAGTCACTCAAAAGTTTTTCGCTTTTCTTTTTCCTGCTGCCAAAATTATGGTATCATAAAGCTGGAATTAGTTTCGGAACCAATGTTGAAGAAGCTCCTGCATAAATCCTCCACTTTATCTGTGAATATCATATCGAAGTCGGGCGGCAGGCATCTCTTATATGGGAACTGAGCAAACCGGTAATCCATCAGAATGATGATGCAGCGGTCATGTTCGCTTCTTATTCCCCTACCTGCGGCTTGCAGTACCTTTGTAATCGCGGGGTAGAGGTAGCCATATAGTCGCCCCTTCTCAGCGCCGTATTTGCCTGCATAATAGCCCTGCGTAGCTTTCACTTCCAGTGTAGGCGGGCTCAGTGGAAGTCCAACAATGATGATTGCCTTCAGCGTATTGGATTCGTAATCCATACCTTCAGAGAACGAGCCACCCTGGACGGCGAATAAAATCCCTGCTTCATCATCTCTTAACCGCTCGTATAGCCTGTTCCGTTCCATCTTCCCCATCTCTCGCCTCTCTACCATCACTCTCTTCCTGATATGTGGCGATAAATAGACTAAAATAGCCTTTAGAAGCGCATAAGAAGGGAAGAAGACAGCTATGCCACCTCTTACATTCTCTGCCACTCCCTCTATCTTCTCTCCTATTCGCCTGTACATCGCTTCACCCCTCTTTGTATACCTGGTTGTGAGCCCTTTGGTGACAGCGATCAGCCGATTTTCACGTGGAAATGGAGATTTGTACTCACGTAAAGCTATCTCACGTCCATTGACCCGTGTAGCACCCAGTACATCGGCATACATCTCCACCGGGTATAGCGTGCCACTCATCATTATGGAGGCATGTGCCCTCCGGAATACCGGTTCGCTCAGAACAGAGGGGTCAAGAAGTTTGAGAAAGAGTGTGGGATTATCATTGATGGAGAGAATACGGAGGCATTTCTCTTCTGTGGTCCATGCATCGAGAAAGTCAGAAATGGAAATCAGATTACTCTGCAATATATCGCGTTCCTTTCTGGGCTCACCATCTGCGGACCTGGACCCATGGATACTCTCTGCTCTGCTCCTGATTGCATTTATGAACTCTTTATAGCTCATTACTTCGATTCGCCGCCTAAGCATCTTCTCCAGTTCGCCCACCAGGAAATTCCTGTCCACAGTTATCTCCGCTATCTTTGCCTTTGCTGCATTCGTCACCAGTTTGCTGAGTATCATCTCCATCTGTAAGAGATTGTTATACATCTCTCTGTCTATATTCCTGATGCTCCTGGCTGTTTCTGAGATGGTTTTCAGGCGTAGTTCACTGCTTAGATTATTTCTTATGCGATCCGGGAGATTATGAGCCTCGTCAACGATAACAATAAGCTCATCAAGATTCTTCTCTATCTTCTCCAGCACCTTCGATGCGATATCCCGGGAGAAGAGATAATTATAGTCACAAACGATGACATCTGCACTTTTACCCACCTCCAGCGCCGCCTTATAGGGGCATATCTGCCTCGTTTTGCACCATTCACACAGCTCTTCCACATGCATTATCTCGCCTCTTATCCGGGCTAAGGCTTCTTCATCATGGTTCATGTAATACCAGCATCTTTTATTCTTCTGCTCATTCCTGCAGAACTCATTGAAGAGGGAATAGAACTCACGATAGACGGATACCGCCCTCGGACACATGGATTGCTTGGACGTGATATCAACAGCGGTGAGATTCAGATCGTTGCGCTCCTTTATCAGCCTTAGAGTATCAATAGCTATTTTATGCTGACTTCGTTTGGATGTGAGGAAGAAGATTGTCTTTTCATTCTCGATGGCATACAGAAGAGCGGGAACGAGAGCTGCTACGGTTTTACCTATTCCGGTAGGTGCGTGAGCAACGAGGATCCCACCAGCTTCTACTGCATGCTTCACATCTGCCATAAACTCTCTCTGCCCTTCTCGCACAGAAGGGAAAGGGAAGAACGAACTCTCTTCCATGTTAGCTCAGCAATAAATCATTAAGAAATATCTTCATGAAGGTTTAAGATATAAAGTAAAGATGGGAGATACAAATGAAAGTATTAGTATACCCGCCGAATAGTTTGATATTAGCGGATTTGGTGGAAAGAGGGGGGCATGAACCGGTAGTACTGATGCGGGAGATAGGTAAGCATGTGCGAGATGCGGAGATTGATGCACCACCTTTGAATGTAACAGAGGACGACCTGAAGAGGGCTTTGCGGTATGTCTCGGTGGAAGAACCTGCAGGTGTGAAGGGAAGGATAGGACTGTTAGCGCCACTATTAGAGCAAGCAGAAGCTTCTATAATCCTCACTGATGCACCACCAACCTATGGGTGTATGGGTTGCGCCGTCTCCGATGAATTCTTCAAGTTCCTGATACGGAAGCGAAAGATACCGACGCTGGAAGTGAAGTTTGAGGGTGGAGAGCGAATGGACGAGATGGTGAAGCAGATAATGGCGTTTTTGAAGGGGCTACCGAAAGGTGAAGGTAAGTAGCGGAGGTGAAGTTGAAGCATGGCAACGCGTGTAGCACAGATATCCTGTGGCACGGAATATAGTGGGATTCAATGGCTGCTGAGTGAAATAGCGGAACAGGTGGGTATAGAACTGGTATACCCCGAGATGGAGCTATCGCGGGTGGAAGCGGCATGTAAAGAGATAGGTTTGAAGGCAGAGAGTCCGAGTTTGAACTTGATGATGGCAAGAGCGGTCTCAATGCTGGAAGACCCCTCAATAAAGGGTGCGCTCCTTCTCACCTGCTTCAGATGCTCTGAGGGCACCATCGTAAAGGATACAATCAGGCGATTCCTACATGAAAGGACTGATATACCAGTCATAGCGTATTCAAATGTAGAGAAACCGAAGGAGATAGAGATATACTCACGGCTGGAAGCATTGAAGACGTTGATAGCGAGGAAGGCATTACTGATGCGGGCGAGGCAGGAAGGGATAACAATGGGCATAGATTCCGGCTCTTCCACTACAAAGGTGGTGGTAATGAAGGATAATATAATAGTGGGAGAAGCGTGGCTACCGACAACGGACCCTGTGAAGAGCGCGGATTCCGCGATAGAGGTGGCATTAAAAGATGCTACGCTGAAGGAGAGTGATATAGAAGCTATTGGTGTAACAGGGCACGGACGTGAGTTGGTGGGGGAACATGTGAAGGCAGACTTGAATTTAGAAGAGGTGAGTGTGGTTGCTAAAGGCGCTGCACTGCTCACAAACCGGCATAAGGGTGAAGCATCGGTGATTGATATAGGGGGTATGAACAACAAGTTGATCCTCATGCGTGATGGAATAGCCAACAGTTTCAGTCTGGGAGGTATCTGCGGTGGTTCATCGGGCAGGTTCCTTGAAGTAGCTTCTCATCGCCTGGATGTGGATATCTCGGAATTGGGACAGCTCGCTTTGAAATCAAGTGCGAAATATGAATTGCAGAGCTATTGCATGGTATTTGGTATCCAGAGCCTCGTTGTAGCTCTCGCTTCAGGGATAAAGAAGGAGGATGTAGCCGCTGCTGCATGCCGGTCGGTCGCAGAACAGGTCTATGAAACACAAATACAGGAGATGGAGATGCGGCCACCCGTCATCTTCGTCGGTGGCGTATCACTGGTGGAAGGGGTGCAGAAGGAGTTTGAGCGACTACTTGGTACTGAGGTGATAGTACCAGAGAATTCACAATACGCAGGAGCTGTTGGTATCGCTACACTCGTTTCAGGGATTTGAGCTCAATCTCAATCGCTCTTAATATCCCTGGTATTGCTTCTACAACATCTGTTGCAAGCAGGCTCAGTCCCTTATCCTGAAATGCCGCATCGCCGGCGGAACCAGAAATAAAAGCAGCTGCCGTTGCCACTTCAAATGCGTCTTCGGAGGTTGCAAATAGAGCACCGATTATGCCACTCAGGACGTCTCCGGTACCTCCAACTGTCATTCCCGCATTGCCAGTGATGTTCACCTTTATTCTCTTACCGTCAGATATAACATCATGAGCGGCTTTTAAGAGCGTGACAACACGGTTGCGAAGTGAGAACTCCTGTATAAACCCCAGTCGCTCTTCACCATCCGGTGGCGGCTTCTGAGCGTTCATCTTGCCGAACTCACCAGCATGGGGTGTTATGATCACCTGTTTTGATTTAAATTTTGATTTTGACACCTTCAGTGGCAGGTCTAACCCGTATAGTCCATCGGCATCCACCACCACCTTCTTCATTGCTTCGTCTTCTATTATTAACTTTACTGCTCGCTTCGTCTCTTCCGCTGCACCCAGACCCATGCCTATGACCAGCACATCATGCATCTGCATCAAGCTTGATACCAGTGATACGTCATCTTCAGTCAGTATAGAACCGGATAGAGGCTGGACAATGAGGTTGGGCGATATAGAAGCGATGATTGATGCTACATTCCTGGGTGCTGCTACCGTTACCCAGTCGGCGCCGGTGCGGAGTGATGCGAGAGCACTCAAAGCGGGTGCACCAGCGAAGGGACCACCCCCTACTATCAATACCCGACCATTATCGCCCTTATGACTGCTTTTTTCTCTTCGCCGCAATACCAGTCTCACATCTCCGGGTCCTGCAAGTCGTTCCATCCCGGGCGGTATCCCTATATCAGCAACCACAAGTTCGCCGACATAACTCTTGCTTTCTTTCTTCAACAAGCCAGGCTTGGCACGATGGAATGTCACGGTGAGGTCAGCACGAACAGCCTTATCGTATTCCCCAGTATCGGGATTCAAACCAGAAGGCACGTCAACTGCGAGTACAAAAGCTCCTGATTCATTTATGAGCTCAATAGCAGTTGATTCAGGCTCCCTTATCTTACCTCTCACTCCCGTACCGAGCAGTGCATCTATTATTACATCAGGGTTAAGCGTTTCTTTCAGCATTTTCAGAGTTGAAGAATCGGTTATCTCATCCAGAAGGTAGCCACATTCGCTTAAAATTCGCCAGTTCCTACTGCTCGCTTCTGTTCTCAGGTCCTTTGAACGCCCCACGAGTATCACCCTCACATTGGCGTTGCGAAGATGCCGTGCAGCAACAAAAGCATCGCCGCCATTATTGCCCTTACCTGCTATTATCACCACCTCTGTATCCTCAGCGAATCGCTTCTTCAATTCGCTCGCAATACTCGCACCTGCGTTCTCCATGAGCTGCAATGGAGTGAGCCCGAAGAATTCACAGTTCGCATCCAGAGCAGCCATCTCCGCTGATGTTATAGTATCTGTATTAGCATCAGTATCCATCGCCATTGTGAAATTCGTTTAAAGATGTATTTCAGAGTATATATAAATAATACGCTCACAAATACACCTTCACCAGCTCACGAATAGCGAGCAAATCCAACCTCGACTGGAGTCTCACCCCACCGTCTATCGGGTCCAAGAACAATATGTTCTTCTTCGCCAGGAAAAGCTTCGCAGGTCTGTGCAGTTCGGATTCGGACTCCACACGCTCCCTGTCGTGGAATTCTATCCATTTCATTCATATTCTTCTTATTCTTATCTCACGCTTCTTTGGCATTATCTGCCGTAGAATCTCCTTCAATTGGCTATCGGTTATCATGTTTTTTATCCGCCCGCTCTGAGCCAGCGCAATCAGCTGATTCTCCAGGAGCTCAGCAAATTCCGGCTTTGCCATCTTTATTGTGTTCAACCGCTCGCGTGCTTCCGAAGTGAGAATTTGCCTGATGATATTCCTCTTCGCTTCCTCTAACTCCTGCTTCCTCTCTTCCTCTGCCGCTGCTCCTGCCTGTGCCTGCAACATCTGTTCATACTTCCTCCTTCTTATCTCCTCCAGTTCTTCTTCACTCGCCATCTCCCTTACCTCTTTCAATCTTTATCTCATGTGCGATCTCATCGAGGAATGAACGCCCTCGCGGCGATATCATCCGCCCTTTTTTACCCTTCTCAGGCTTTCGGACATAGCCCGCCTGCTCCAATTGCGATAATATCACCCTTATTATTTTCCCGGAAGCTTCTCTGAACCGCTCCTTCTTCGTTCCTCGCCTCACTCTACCGCCGTAATACGTACGCAACCTCGATACCCCCACCGGTCCATTTATGTATATCTGCCGCAGCACAGATGCACACCTCACATACCACCATTCTCGATCCTGGGGTGGTAATTCTTTATGGGCACCTGTTTTAACCTCCATAGCCCACTTTGGAATATGAATGAGCTTGTTCTTCTTCAACTTCTCCGCTACTCTCTTCACCAGCTCATCCGGTGGTACATCATACACCGTTGTCATCTCTTATTTTATAAGGGGAGAAAGTATAAAAAGCTGTAGGGGGTTGAAGATGGAAGCTTCAGAAGGAGGTAAGATAGAAGAGAAGGCGAAACGGGCAAGAAACGCCTCATTTAAATTGGCAAATGTAGCCACGGAAGAGAAGAATAAAGCACTGCTTAGAATTGCTGATTCTATCTCTGCTAATAGAGAGCGAATACTTGCTGCGAATGCACAGGACATAAAAGAAGCAGAAGTGGCGGTGGAGGAAGGAAAGCTCTCAAAACCGCTACTCGAACGTTTAAAGCTGGACGATGCAAAGATAGAGGAGATGATAAAGAGTGTAAGGGATGTAGCGAAACTGGAGGACCCGGTAGGGAAGACATTATCGGCGATCGAGCTTGATAATGGTCTGGAACTCTTCCAGGTGTCATGTCCTATCGGCGTAATTGGTGCGGTATTCGAGTCGAGACCGGATGTTCTGGTTCAAATCTCGTCCCTGTGCTTAAAAACCGGTAACGCGGTATTACTGAAAGGGGGATCTGAAGCGCGCAATTCAAATGCCACGCTGTTTCGTGTGGTTGCAGATGCAACAGCAACGGCAGGGGGTGGGATACCCGGTGGATGGATTCAACTGCTGGAGACGCGCGAGGATGTACGTGAGATGTTGAAGCTGAATGAGTATATAGATCTCGTGGTACCCCGCGGGAGTGAGCAATTTGTGAGATATATACAGGATAATACCAGCATCATGGTACTCGGTCATTCAGAGGGTATATGCCATGTTTATGTGGACCGCGATGCAGACCTGGATATGGCATTGAAGATATGCTATGATGCCAAAGTTCAATATCCAGCGGTGTGTAACGCGATGGAGACACTGCTTGTTGACTCAGCAATTGCACATGAATTCCTCCCGCCGATGGCATCGCGGTATGATGAAGCGGGCGTGGAGATAAGGGGTTGTCCAGAGACGCAGCGGATCCTTGGCGATATGGATATGGGAGAAAAAGGGATAAAGCCTGCATCTGATGCGGATTGGCGTACTGAATATAACGATCTGATCATCTCAATCAGGGTGGTTAACGGTGTTGATGAAGCAATTGAGCACATAAACCGATATGGCTCGGGGCATACAGATGCAATAGTGACCTCAAATGATGATACAGCACGTAAGTTTCTCAAATTTGTTGATTCCTCCTCTGTGATGCATAATGCATCTACACGCTTCAGTGACGGATTCAGATATGGCAAGGGAGCTGAAGTGGGAATAAGCACGAATAAAGTACATGCTCGCGGTCCCGTTGGGCTGGAAGGGCTGGTCATCTACAAATATCTGCTACTTGGCAACGGGCATGTGGTAGCACCTTATATAGGGAGGGGTGCAAGGCAATTCACACACCGGAGGCTCACGAAACAGATTATGTTATGACCTCCTTATTACAGATAGCACCTACAATAGCCTCGTACTTCAACATCCATCTTGTATCGCCCGCCCATCCGATCGAGCAGATACTCAAATTCGCATATTCCCATTATCCTGTTCCACATACAGTTGCACTGGTGGTGATAGACAGCCTGGATCTCGAGCTTTATTACGAGCTTGGTAATGAATTGAGAACCGTACACGAACTTGTAGAACAGGGCGGGCTTCTATTCGAGTGTGATACTGTAAGTAACCATACAACGCCGGCAATTGCTTCTATTCTCACAGGTCTGGAGCCTGAATCGCACGGCATCTTCACATCTGACGATGTTGGTAAGTCGAAGATAAAATCAATTCTGGAGCTTATGGAAGAAGAGGGAAAGCAAACGGGGGCAGTAATAGAGAGGGAGGGTGCAAAACCACTCATCGGAAAGCTCAGTTATGTATATGGTGTTAAAGACCGTGAGGGTATGGATATAATAGAGTACGATAAGATGGTAAAAGAGCACACGATATCTATATTGAGGAACGGGCAGTCTGTACAGATGGTATTCTCACATGTTCGCACAATTGACCGATTTGCACATCGGAGCTGGGATTTGCACCTCGCAGCCACTGTTACGGAGCGGAATGTCAATGAGATAGCAGATGCAGTAGCAGCAAGAGAAGGGCTATTACTCATCTGTGGCGACCACCAGGCGCATCTAAGGAACAGGGGTAGCAGAGGAGTGGGGAAGGTACCATTGATTGTAGCCGCGCCTCATGATATTAAGCCCGCTTCAACTTCAAATAAGAAGTAAAAAAGCTGAAGAGGTTGTGAAGTGAGCGAAGAAGAATGCGGGTACTAAACATGTCAGAACGTGGAATGAGATGTATTACATCGAGTGTATCTGTTCGCTTTTAGTTTTTTGGAATGTTTAGATTGGCACCGATAAGAGGATAAAAAGTTCAGAAAACAAGTCAACCGTGATGATTAAATAAAAAAGTGCGTGGTGCCCGCCCACGCACATATCCTGTTTAAATTTTACCTGAGCCCAACGGTTGCACACCCATATCTCTTACCGCGTTGCTTGCCACTACCATCTCGCAGCGGCACATGATCGTCGTCTTGCCCATTTGGTATGCCGTCTCCATCATCGTCCCGGCCGTTTATACCGATGTTGTCGCATACACCATCACCATCTGCATCAACAAAATACCTGCCACAACCACCGCATATAGGTCCAGGTCCGCCGATACCGCGATTATCACATACACCATCGTTGTCGGCATCCACGTATCGTACATGGGTTCCCTGACCGTATCGAGCAGCAGCAATTCCGATAGAAGTCGTTACCAGTGCAACGATCAATATTACAGCAATCAATTTTATTTTCATCCTGTCGCTTCACCTCCTAATTTTATTTATCTCCTATATCCTGGTTATAAATACAAAATAAACCGTTATAAGCTTTTCTTTTTGCCCCGATTACACCCAAATCTCACCCAAATTATTTCCTACTTATATACAGCAATATCAACAACGCTACAAATTCAAACAAATCTGGTAATATCCAGAACCAGCCCAGGGCATACATACGACGCCAGCCGCACGTATAATGAAAAATCGGATTCGATGTGACTGTTTGCATAATCAGAAGAATAACAAAGGCAATCAATCCCAATGCGAATTTCGATTTTATCTGCTCATAACTTTTTGCATAGATGAAGAGCAAACATAACAGTAGTATAAGGTTTCCAAACGTTACCAACGCCTTGACATTGACGAGTAACATGTCCTGCATAACCACTGGTGGCATCTTTATCACCTTCTACTTTCCTTCATATCTCTTTCGCTTTTAAATTTATTCCACATTTTATCCAAATATTCCTCGAAGACTTCATACTCTTTTTCCATGTCCGATGATAGGAAATACACAGTGCCATATCTATCACCTGCAGACGTAATTACCTTGTTATCCTGAAGAACCTTGAGATGATGCCTTACTGTTTTATAATCCAATCCAAATAACTCTGTTAACTGATTGGCGTTGTATGGTCTCTCCTTTAATGCCCTGATTATACGTGCACGATTCACACCGCCTTTAGTGCCAACAATCAGCCACCAGATTACACGTCTCATGGACTCTCAATATTTTTTAAGGAAAAGAGGCTTCTGTGATAATAAATTTTAATCACTTTCCTTTTATTTGGTCGTGTCTCAATTTTGTAGGAAAGTATTAAGCCCTGCGAAGAAGTCACGGATCACGGAATATCTACTTCGAGAGCTACATCTTTCTCAGGTTCAAAATAGACGAAATCCGGACAATCATAAAAAATAAAAAGCAAATCTTTCTATTTCTCCTCCTTTTTCCAATAGTTCATAAAGATTTTTTGTTTCTTCGTGTAGTGTGACCTCTATTTGCTCAAAAAGAGGCAATTGAAATATTTTGTCATTGTTAAACAAAAATCGAGACTAAAAGGCAGAAAGGCAGAACATCCTCTTCAAGTGCCCATGACATCCTTTTGAGGCGAGGCTTGAGAATCGAAAAGTTTTTTTAAAACTGTGAAGATTAGCATAATTAGCATAGAATGAGAGGGCCGGTAGATCAGCTGGAAGATCACTCGCTTGGCGTGCGAGAGGCCTCGGGTTCAAATCCCGACCGGTCCATTTTCATATCCAATATCCATATAACATAAGGCTAATGGCAGACCGAGGACCACATCCGACACTGCACATCAAGGGTGAGAAGAGCCATTCGCTACTGGGTAAGAAGATAGTACTTGGTGTTACGGGCTCCATCGCTGCTGTGAGGACCGTTGAACTCGCACGAGAATTGATAAGGCACGGAGCTGATGTATATGGCGTAATGAGTGAAGCCGCCACTGAGATTATCCATCCCTATACGCTTCATTACGCTACGGGGCATGAAGTAATAACGAGATTGATGGGTAAGATAGAGCATGTGGAGTTTTTAGGTATGCAGGGTTCTGCCGACCTGTATGTTATTGCGCCATGTACAGCAAATACGCTAAACAAGATTGCGACTGGCGTTTCTGATACAACAGTAACCGCATTTGCAACCACCGCATTCGGCTCAGAAATCCCTATTATCGTGGTTCCTGCAATGCATGAGACGATCTACCGGAGTCCAGTCCTGGTAGAGAATATCAAGAAGCTGAAACAACTGGGTGTGACAGTCATAGAGCCGAAGATAGAAGAAGGACTGGCGAAAATCGCATCCACTGAGGAGATTATCCTTGTGGTCG
This sequence comes from Methanophagales archaeon, assembly GCA_021159465.1. Classification (NCBI taxonomy): domain Archaea; kingdom Methanobacteriati; phylum Methanobacteriota; class Methanomicrobia; order Candidatus Methanophagales; species Candidatus Methanophagales archaeon. The sequence goes on along the minus strand of JAGGRR010000081.1, from coordinate 2,269 downwards.
AGCGTATGCTATCTGCGGGTAAACTCGCAGGCAAACGCATCCTGATCACAGGAGGACCAACAATCGAGCCAATAGATTCTATTAGAGTATTGACGAACCGCAGTTCAGGACGAACGGGGATTGAACTCGCCAGGGAAGCATACAGGCAGGGTGCGGATGTCACGCTTGTGCACAGCAAGGAACTGAATCTGAGAATAATAAGAGAGATACGAGTGGAGACAGCGGAGGAGATGATAGATGCATGCATTAATGAGCTCCGGAAAGCTAAGGTTAAGGCTGTGGGCGGTAAAGAAAAGGAATATGATGTTCTCATCTCCGCTGCGGCTATCTCGGACTTCACAGCCGAGTTGCAAGAGGGAAAGCTCCCTTCTGGTGCTGAACACCACCTCGTGCTCGTGCCTACGGCGAAACTGATAGAAGAAGTGAGACAGGAATTCCCTGAGCTTGTTATTGTGGGCTTCAAAGCCGAGGTGAAAGTTAGCGAGGAGGAACTGATAGAGAAGGCGAGGGCGAAGATGAAGAGGTATAATCTCGCAATGGTGGTTGCAAACGACCTTGCGAACGGCGGTATGGGAACGGCTGAGAACGAGGTCTACATATTAAGAAGGGATAAGAATGAGATGAAGCATGTGAAGGGAGCGAAGACGATGATAGCAGTAGAGATACTCAATGAATTATCTGGCTTATTATAGCTTATAGCACTCAGAAGAGCATTTTTAGCAGTGATAATAGCATCTTCGGGTTCTTCTTCGCTATCTCCTTCATCAATGCCCGCTCTGTGTACTCCTTTAATTTTATCTCACCGGTTAAGGACCGGAAGAACCTGTTGAAGTTCTGAGGACTGAGCTTGAGCATATAATTCTTCGCTCTCAAGCCGGCATACAGTACTCTTCCAAACTCCTTCCACCATCTCCTCTCATATTCACGCAATCTTCGTGCTGTACAGTCCTTTTCTCGTACTGCTTTCGCTATTACATCACCCGCTATTAGCCCGCCCTGTATAGCTTCCAGAATACCGCCACCTGAGAAGGGATTGACATGCCTGGCTGCATCACCGACCATGAGCAAGCCATTTGTTACTGTCCTGTATACAGGTCCGCTGAGTGGTACCGCACCAAATATGCGTGCTATTATCTGCCCGTTCGGGAACTTATCATGCACGAACGCATTCAGGAAATCAATTGCGCGATGATGCTCGTCTGAGATATTACCACCTATCCCGATTCCAACATTAGCACGGTGCTCTCCTTTCGGGAATACCCATGCATAACCCCCGGGAGCAGTCTCCCACCCGAAATACTGCTCGCAGTAATCGCTATTTGCTTCTATATCGCACATAAGATACTGTGCACAGGTAGCAACATCTTCTAATCGCAGCCTGGTATCAATACCCGCCCATCTGCCCACACGTGATTCCACACCATCAGCAGCCACAACCACATCCGCAGAGATGCGTACTTCTTCGCCTGCTGCGTTCACATACACTCCGTTCACTCTTCCATTGGATTTTAAAACGCCATAAGCACGATTCTTAACTCTCACCTCTGCACCAGCCCGGGCTGCTTCCTGTGCCAATGACTTGTCAAAAGTTCGACGGTCAAGCACATATCCTGCTACATTATCACTATTACTTGCAGATACAACCATTTTCGTGCCTTCAGGTCCATAGGTGATAAACCCCTTTATCTCAGTGCAAACCCATCTGGGGTCAATCTCGATGAACTTCTCAATCTCACGGCTTACGCCTTCCGCGCATCTCACTGGTACGCCTATCTCGGGATTGCGATCTATCAGAAGCACATCCAACCCTTTGTCCGCAGCAACTAACGCGGTCATGCTGCCCGCAGGTCCTGCACCCACCACAACGACATCATGTTCTTCTTTCTTCATTCCTTATTACCTGTTACCTATTATAGATATTAGCTATTAGATTACTTACAATTACCGTCTTCTTCCGACATTAGTGCTGTTTCATGCATGTTTGGTTAAGTAACCCATCTATCCACCAACCTCTCTCATTTGACATTTGGCTCGCATCCATGGCCGAGGTAAATGTTGTATAAAGTGAGCATATCGGTTCGAGTTTCAGCCCCACACACTCGAGTACTTCTGTTAACAATCGTTCTGCTTGCTCGGTGAAGAATTTTGCCCAACGTAAAGGCGTGTATCGGTTAACATTTTCAGGATTTGATCACCGTGTAAAATAGTCACTTTTATAGCTTAAAAAGTATCAATGGCACAAAGTTGGAATCACAATCTCTTATCCGAA
>JAGGRR010000080.1 GCA_021159465.1 Methanophagales archaeon | reverse complement strand
CAGTTTGTAGATATGGTGTTGAGAACCGTAAACGCCGTTTGTGGAAAGCGAAAGAGCGTAAAAACGATAATAATTGGAGATACCACCAATTTGACGGTGGATATTAACGGGTTCAGAAAGAAGTATAAGAGTGAAGATTTAAAAGATAAGGACTATAGGACTATAAATGGGCTTATTCCAGGTCCAAAGGCTATTATATCGGTATGAAACTTGTTTTAGCCATAGAATACTACTCTTTAAAGCCGTTGGCTTTTAGATTTACTCTGTCCTCTGTGACAAAGATCAGTTCCCCTGGTGTCGTTTTGATTGGCATTGCCATTTCTTTTGGTTTTAGGGATAAAGAAAGCCTACAAAGGCTTGCTGGATGGTGACATTTTGGTGGGGGTTAAAGAATCTGGGAGAGATTTCTGAGAGCTACAAGTGGATAACGAGGGTACCAAAATGTTATCTTAAGCGAAATAAGTGCTGGAAAACGCGGACACGGAACATTTTTATGCTCCTCTTTTATTTCTAATTCTCCTTCTTTTAAAGGTTTACAAAATATACAATAAAGTGCGAAATATAGGTAAAAGAATTGGAAATACCACGCCAAGAGGTTTAATTATCCCCTCTTATTCTTTACCTCATTAATTGCTTTGTTAAACTTTTCTACATAACGTTTTTCTTCATCATAGGTGTATGCTTCTAATACCCTTCTCAACACCATGCTTAAAGATAGAAAGAAAACAAAAATAATAGAAATAATAGAAATAACAAAAATAATAAAATCGTAATAAACATACATAAAATAAGAAAAACACACAATGCAGATGAGATTTAAAATCATAGCGATTAGAAATATAGCTTTGGAATCTGTCGCTGCGTCCTTCCATGTGGATATTATTCTTTCCAGCATTTTCCATTTTTTATCCTCTTCTTGTTTTTTATCTTCTTTTGAAGATCTTCTAACTTCATAGAGCGTAGATTCCCATCCTATGTACTCCAATTCATTTTCATATTTGATCATTATATAAGCACCTTTTCTCAATACTTCTTCCATTTGTGTTCGGATTAAATACGCATAAGAAAGTATTATCGGTAAAGGGGTTAAAAATATCCAAGGTACTTCTGAGTGGAGTCCATATCCTAGAAGTGCACTTGTCGCTGCTACCATAATAGCGAGAATTTCGTTAATCTGTTTTAAGTGCATGTCAATGCTGGAACGTAGCGATTTATACTCTTCAAACTTAATATCTATCTGAGACATGAGACATTTACAACCCTCCCCCTTTCATCTTACGGAAGAAAAGGTAAAGGGAGTAGGGTTAACCCAGCTCCTTATGCTTGTTCATAATTTCATCAGCTAATCTGTCCAGAGCACCAAAATCCGCTTCTTTCGGGACTCCTTTAATCACAACCGGCTCCAGTATTTCCAACTTCAAATTGGGTAACATTCCCGTAAGTTGTTCTACCATCCTGCCACCCCAACCATAAGACCCGATGATAGATGCGAACTTCAGTTTTGGTCTCAGGGCATTTGCAAGACAGGCGGCATAAACGACTTTCGGGTGTGGTCCGACCAGAACTGTTGGAGACCCGAGCACAACCGTAGCAGCATCTACCAATGCCATCGCCAGTTTCCCGATATCAGGTTCTGACAGATTGAACTGCTTTACTGTTATTCCTCGGTCAATCAACGCCTCTGTGAAGTAATCCACCATCTTCTTCGTGCTACCGTGCATCGAGATGTAGGGGATAATCACCTCATTCTTCACTGCGTCAGAAGTCCAGTCCCTGTAAGCATTGAGAATAAATTCGGGCTTATCATAAGCGGGACCATGACTTGGTGCGATTATCTCTATCTCCAAACTTTTTATCCGCTCTAAATTTTTCCTGATTGTTGTCCGGAAAGGCATCATAATCTCCGCATAGTATCGCTTGGCTGCCTCATAGACCCTCGCCTCGTCGGTCACAAACAGGCCGCTGGTTGCCAGATGCGAGCCAAGGAAATCGCAGGTGAAAATCACGTGGTCTTCTCTCAGATATGTCAGCATCGTCTCTGGCCAGTGAACCCACGGTGCATGGATGAACTCCAGTGTCTTGTTGCCCAGTGACAGGGTCTCCCCGTCAGCCACGGTTATGAACTTATCCTCAGGTATTAAGAGCAGATCCATAAGCAAGTCCTTACATTTCGGTGTGCAAACCACCTTAGCACCGGGATATAAATCGAGTATTTTTGGTAATGAGCCCGAATGGTCCTGCTCGGCGTGATTGGCAACGACATAATCTATACCGCCAACTTCAAGACCTCTAAGGTTTCTTACCAGTACATCCATCATGGTCGGGTCAACCGTGTCTATCAAAGCTGTCTTCTCACTTCCTTTTATCAAATAGGAATTATAACTCGTTCCATCTGGTAGCGGAATTAGTTCGTCAAATAATCGCCGGTCCCAGTCAATTGCTCCTACTGCGTAAATGTTCGGTTTTAATTCTCTTCCAAGGCTCATTTAATCCTCCTTCTCAAACACTTCTTTGCCCACACCACACGCAGGGCATACCCAATCATCGGGTAAATCCTCAAACTTCGTACCCTCCTCTTCCTCATCATAGATATACCCACATACGGTACATTTCCATTTTGACATTCTTCACTCACATCCTTATCCTTATTTTATCTTCTCGGCAATTTTCTTGCCGAACTCCCGGCATTCCTTCAAGCCTTGTTCGGTTGGTCTGCCTTTTATTCTCAGTCCTGGTTCTATCACGTTCATCCCCGCGAGATTCTTCATCGTTTCTGTCAGTATCTCAATTGATTCGCCGCTCCAGCCGTAAGACCCGAATGCCGCACCAACCTTTCCTTTCAGGTCCGCTTTCTCCATCTCAAAAAGAAACGTCTTCATTGCCGCTATCAAACTGCGAACATACGTCGGCGAGCCGAGGACCACCGCATCCATGTCTTTGAGGTCATCAGCCTTTGCACGTACAGCCCTTTTCAATTCAACGTCTACGCCTGCCTCTTCCAGTCCAGCTACGATAGCTTTTGCCATCATTTCCGTGTTGCCTGAACGGGATTCATAAATTATTATCGCGTTTGCCATTTTGTTCAAATCCCCTCAGCAGTCGCAGGTGGTGTAAATACACGTGCTGCCAGTTCCTTGTCAAGCATGAGTAACCCATTACCGTCTTTTCCTATGAGTTTCAACCTGGCGATAATATCTTTGTCGTTACTCTCTTCTTCTATCTGTTCAGTAACGAACCATTGAAGAAAGATGTTCGTAGCGTGGTCCTTCTCGGCAATTGCGAGGTCAACAAGTTCATTTATGCTCTTCGTGATGAACTTCTCATGCTCCAATGTCTTCTCAAACATATCCATGGGTGACTCAAATTCGGTCAACGGCTGCTCAATCGCCATAAGCTTTACCTGTCCGCCCTGGTCATTAATATAATCGTAGATTTTCATCGCGTGCATCATCTCCTCCTGGTACTGAACCATGAACCAGTTGGCAAACCCTTTCAGCCCGATATACGTGCTGTATGCCGACATCGCCAGATAGAGATACGCAGAATACATCTCCTTGTTGAGCTGCCCATTCAATGCATCCTGCATCTTCTCGCTTAGCATGTTATTTACCTTCCTCCATCATGTCCAGCTTCTTGTGACAGAACCACCAGTCAAAGCATTCGTATTGCTTGACTCGTTCTTTCGCGGTTTGCTCATCCGATGCCGGTGGAATTATCACCTCATCACCAATTAACTCGTTATCAGGCCAATTTGCAGGTATCGCAACACCGTGTTCATCGCTGGTTTGAAGACCGCGTACCATTCGCAATATTTCATCCATGTTCCTACCAAGCTCCTGTGGATAATAAATCATGGCTCTTATGATTCCATCTGGGTCAACGGCAAATACAGCTCTAACTGTATTTGTTCCCTTGTTTGGATGGATGAGCCCCAGCAGCTTTGCCACTCTGCCTGTATCGTCCGCAATAATTGGAAACTTTATCTCCTCGCCCAGGTTCTCCTTTATCCATTCCACCCATTTCAGGTGGCTGAATACCTGGTCTATGCTCAATCCTATCAATTCGCAGCCCAGCTTTTTAAACTCTTCAAATCGTCTTTGAAACGCCACAAACTCGGTCGTGCATACGGGCGTAAAATCAGCAGGATGACTGAACAGGACAAACCATTTGCCCTTATACTCCTCTGGCAGTTTCTTCTTTCCATGTGTCGTCTGTACTTCCATATCCGGAAATTCCTCCCCAATCAGGGGCATCCCTATTTTTTCTTCCATTTTTTCTTCCTCTGTATTTGCATAGCTACCCTTTACTTTAAGACTTTCCATGCGATATTCTTGCAATAACGGTTACAGCCCCCTCCACCAACTACCAGTCAGCAATCTTCTGTAATTCCTCCTTTGGGTTAATACCCAACGAAACCACTATCCCTACCAAAAGTACATGCAAACAGACGAATTTTTTGACTGAACGCTTCGTATAGCGATGCAAATTGTTTAAAGAGAAAGTATTTTCCGCTAATTTGAATATATGCTCTATCATGCCTCTGATCGGCTTATATTTCTCCCAATTTTCAAGTATTGCCTTTAAACTCTTCACTAAGCCTTTATAAAATTCCTTTTCCTTCTCTGGATTGGAACGGTTGAAAATGGAGAGAGGATA